>NZ_JBFUKT010000055.1:0-18805 GCF_056400705.1 Paenisporosarcina sp. P5_A11 | reverse complement strand
CGTTTACAGTCCCATTCATAGCTCTTACAATACTATGTGCCACCATTACACCGAGACCTGTTCCATTGTTCCCTTTTGTTGAATAATATGGTTCACCTAGGCGTTCTATATGTTCTTTAGTCATTCCAACACCTGTATCTTGGACATTAATGGTTACATGTGAAGAATTTGCGAATGTAGTTATCGATAATTCCCCACCATTTGGCATCGACTCAATCGCATTTTTAACTACATTAATAAAACATTGATGAAATTTTTGGCGATCCCCTTCAATTAAATTGAATGATGAGTAATCACTTGCCACTTTTACGGAATTCTTATTCGCTGTAGGCTGGAGCAAATTAAGAATTTTGTTAAGCTCCTCTTGAACACTGAACACTTCTATTGATTCCAGCATAGGTTTGGAAAATGTTAAATAATCTTGGATAACTTTTTCGGCTGACTGTAATTCCTCTTTAATAATTGAKATGTATTGATTCCTTTTCTCAACATGTAATAAATCATCATCTAGAAGTTGAAGAAATCCCATTGMAGATGTTAAGGGATTCCTAATTTCATGAGATATGGCAGCACCCATTTGTTCAACTGCCTCTAATTTTTCTGATTTTACCAATCGTTGTTGCATTAGAATATTATTTTCACTTACTTCTATAGTATAAGAAATCATTGCAACCCCAAGTGGTGGCACAAAAAGATAGGCAAACCACAAATCGAGTGAATGGCTTGGAGGGGCAATAATTTCGATTCYGACTAATATGAGCAGACTTACCAAAAGAGTGAGACCGACTGAAAAAAGTATTCTGAATTTTGGAGTGCGTTTTTTAAACCATGGAGAAATGTACCATAATAAAAAGCTAAACAATCCATAAAATACTACACCTATATAAAACCCTATATCGAATCCATGAAATGCCCGAATTAATATGATTAATAAACCTAATATCGGACTTAGCCCCATATAAAGGCTTCCAATCAAATATGGAACAATCCTCAAATCTAATACCATTCCTTCATTAAGTCTGTAAGAAAAGATAATGCAGAGCACCAGAGAACAGACAAAATATAATATGGCTGTTCCTTTGTCCAAACGCTTTTTACCAGATTTCTCGGCCCACATGATACAAAAGAATAGAAATACGATTAATAATGATAAATTAAATAAGAAATTCACAGTTAGTAGTTCCAAGTAGATACCTCTTCCATTCATATTACTAGGTAAATATTAACTGTTGAAATACTTTTGTTCAATTGTTTTATTTATTTTTTGTTGATTATTTAATAAATTCTGATTACTTTTCACTATTAGCTACGAAATCATCATACTAAAAACTACCTAAAGAGAATAGACTCTGTTTAGGTAGTTCAAGTAATTAAAATATTAATTTTGATATAAGTTTTAGTAAGTTATTTTTATAATTAATTCAAGATAATTTCCTCTACACAAAACACAAGGTAACACAAATTAATTATTTCTTGCAAAGTGATTTTGGATTAAATTAATTTCTCTATAAAGACGACTTTTAAATAGTCACCTTCTTTATACTCATTGATAGTTTTAAAGTCAGTTGGAAGACTAAACTCTTCACGGATAACATATTTACCGCTTGTTTGTTTAAATGCTTTTTCAATAAACCCTTTAAATTTTGCCATTCCAAACGTACTACAGTTAGATGACGCGACGATGATCCCATTTTTTTCTGTAATTGAAATAGCTTGCACTAACAATTCTGGATAGTCTTTTCCAGCGCTAAATGTATGTTTTTTAGAGCGTGCAAAACTTGGAGGATCTAAAATGACCAAATCAAATGTTAATTTTTTCCTAACAGCATATTTAAAGTAGTTAAAAACATCTTCCACGATAATATCCTGTGCTTCATAATCAATGGCATTCACACTAAACTGCTCAATGGTTTTGCTTTTGCTACGATTTGCTAAATCCACACTTGTTGTTTTGGTAGCACCACCAAGTGCAGCAGCTACTGAAAAAGCTCCCGTATAAGAAAAAGTGTTCAATACATTTTTCCCTTGAGAATATGATTCCCGGATTGTCTTACGTACATCTCGTTGATCTAAGAAAATACCTACCATGGCACCATCATTTAAATACACGGCAAAATTCATGTCATTTTCCTTAACAAGTAAAGGCTCAGGTGCCTTCTCTCCTGAAATAAAGTCATCATCTTCCATATATGTTCCTTGTGATGCAAAACGTTTCTTTTCATATAGGCCTTTTATATTGACTATATTTGTTAATGCTTGAATTACTTCATTTTTGAACTGATAAATCCCTTCGCTATACCAACTAATGACGTAGTAGCCCTCATAAAAATCAATCGTTAATCCCCCGACGCCGTCACCTTCTCCATTAAAAACACGGAAAGCGGTTGTTGTTGAATCTTGAAACAGAGATGAACGATGTTCTATAGCAAGTTTCAACTTTTTCTCGAAAAATTGGACATCGAATGTTTCATCTTGATTTTGACTTAACACCCATCCTCGACCCTTGTTTTGCTTGCCATAGTAACCTTTACCAAGAAAATGATGACTATCATCAATTAACTCGATGATGGTACCCTCTTCGTGTACATCCTTCATGTTAACAATTGCTTCTTCCATAATAAGTGGGTAGCCAGCTTTGATATTTTTAGCATAATTCGATTTCACTTTAAGCTTTATTTTTTTTTTCATATAATCACCCATTCATTTCTTTTTCTCTATTCTACCCCTGTTTTGACTTAAAATCATATGGATGTCTACTATCAATGTTAATTTCATTTAGCGCTTCGTACTTTCTCCATATAAAAACCATACAATGTAAGAATGTCTCTTTTATGAAAGGAGTTAATTGCCATGGCTATAAAGCCCCCTCAGCTTAAAGCTGGAGATACTATTGGAATTGTCACGTTAGGCAGCCCGTTAAATCCTACCGTAATCAATGAAGGTATTGCTACATTAGAAAATATGGGATTCAGTGTTTTAGTCGGAGATCATGTTTATGATTCTGTTGGATTTCTTGCGGGTACTCCAGAGCAACGCGCAGCCGATTTAATGATGATGTTTGAAAATAAAGCCGTAACTTGTATTTTACCGACAAGGGGAGGAGTTGGCGTGGCAGGCATTCTCCCCTTCCTAGATTTCTCTGTAATTACTAAAAACCCAAAAATTATTTCTGGCTACAGTGACATTACCGTATTGTTAAATGCACTGTATGAGTATTCAAATTTAATCACTTTTCAAAGTCTTCTATTGCTAGATTTCAACCCTCAAACACCCGCTTATAATTTCAATCAATTTTTCGCGGCTACTTCAGCTATATCGGCACCGTGGCAAATCAATAATCCACCAGGGATGCCTTTAGTAACCAAAGTTCCCGGAGATGTTACAGGTCCAATCGTCGGAGGGAACCTTACCTCTTTCGTGGGAACGTTAGGCACCTCTTTTGAAATTAATACACAAGGAAAGATATTATGTCTAGAAGAAACACATGAACCAATAAACACGGTGTATCGCTACTTAAACCACTTAAAACTAGCCGGGAAATTTGACGACTGCATTGGCATACTTATGGGTGAATGTACCAATTGTATACCTGCCTACGGTGTCACTTACAATGAACTCATTGATGAATTTTTGGTTCCTTTAGGAAAACCTATATTGAGTAATTTAGCCACAGCACACGGACGATTCAAAGCAGCTATACCAATTGGAGCAACCGTGAGGATGAATTCAACTAATCGAACGTTAACAGTTACGGAATCAGTAGTAAGTCCATAACATAAATCAAAAACCGATTGCAGTTGTATGCAATCGGCTTTTTTGATTTGATACTTATTTTTTTAATAAAGAAGCCCATTCAGTTTCAAGCCACTTKTCAAAGTCTGAGCCTTTTTCGCCTTCATACGCATCGTAAACATCCAGTCTCATTTTCTTGAACTTCTCTTTAAACTCTTCAAAAGTATGATCTGCTGGCAAACTCTTTTTAATACGCAATAAGATTTTAGAAGTCCCTTTAATAATATCGAATTTCGTTTGCTTTGGAGGCGTAACATCTTCACCAAAAGCCTTAAGTTGTCTGTAAGCTGCTTCTTGGATTTTAAACACAGGGTCTTTTGTCATTCTTGTAGTAAGAACATCAATCACTTTGCTGTGTTTGTGTTGCCCCAATTCTTCAACTGCATCAAAACGTACTCTCCAACTCGATGTACGATTTGCAGCCTTTTTTAGTTCCTCGTAATTTTCTGGTAATTCATTTTGTACATTGTTAGTCATTGTTCAATCTCCTTTTATATAAAAATCCATTTGTGGACAAGAAAACATTCATGCATGGAACAGAATATCCTTTAACAAGTATTGTACCATTTTCTGACCAATCACATACTCTGTTTCATAAAATGAATTATTTATACAAAATCCTTGTTAAATGCCAAATAAGTCGATTCAAATATACGATTCAAGATTAATTTATTGTGCCAGGTCATCCAATAACCATTCATGAAAATCGCGATGGTTCTCTGCTGATACTGTATGGCCTTCTGTATACGTTTTAAAAGTTACATCTGTACCTAACTGTTTAAAAAATTCAACATTTGCATAACCCCAAGCTAATGGGAAAATAGGATCTAATTCACCATGTGAAATAAACACGGATAATTTTTCACTTGGCTTAATAGTATATTGTTCTTTTACAAAATGAGGAAGGTACCCACTAAGCGCTACAACGCCTTTTATTTTATGATTAAATGTCAAACCTATCGTCATACCAAGGATTGCCCCTTGGCTAAATCCGAGTAAATATATACTGCTTTCATCCAATGGATATTCTATGATAGCAGTATCAATAAACGCGGTCAGTTTTTCAACTGTATTATCAAAAACTTCTCGATGCGGTTTACCAAAACCTTGTATGGTAAAGTACGCATATCCTGGAGGTTGTGGCAAATGCCCTCGTACACTAAAAATGAAAAATGTTTCTTCAAGACCGTCAACTAATTGCAGCATGTTTTGCTCATTACTTCCCATTCCATGCATCACAAACAACGCTGGGTACTTCTTCCTTTCTTCAATATTCTTTGGTTGTCTAAGTTCATAAGTAAATGTTGTTTCCATATTCCCATCATTCCTTTGCCCTGTGATCATTTAGTACCCTAATAGAAAAAGAAGCAGAAGACTTCATGCAGCTCTGCCCCTTTCGTATTAACTTTAGATTAAATTTTGCTTAATGATTTCTTTTAACTCTGACCAATTAGTAATCCTTGGAATCGTTAATTTTTGATTATACGATTGATTCATGACATATACTTTCAGCGAATCATCCGAGAGTGTGTTCAAAACATCCGGCTTGTCATCAAAATAATAATCAAGCTTTAACTCTTGAATTATTTTAACTTTGTCCTGATCTTTCATTCCGCAGAAGAATCTTTCTTCTTTCACGGGGAAACCTTGTTCAAGCATCCATTTTTTCGTACGTTCCCCGTGCTCACTTGGTCTAGCTGTTATATAGTAAATCTCATGTCCTTGCTTATCAAGTTCAACTAATGTTTCTACTGCATCTGGATAAGGAGGACATGAAGTATAATATATCTCTTCTAGCGAGCTGTTCCACATGTTATATCCTTGCTCTGCCGTTAGACCAAATGCTTCATGAATTTCAACTTTCTCTATTTCATGAAAAACATCAATAGGGACAGACTTTTTCAAGTTTTTATTGTAAATGTTAAAGGCATGTTCTCTTAGACTGATGAGTGTATCATCGATATCAAATCCGAATTTCATAGTAGAATCCCTCAATTGCTTAATCAATTTTTGTAACTTGGATAACCGACAAATTTAAAATCTTTCCCGATTTTAATGATATCTGCATCCTGTAATTCAACTGCATCACCCATTTTATCGATACCTGAGCCTTCTAGGAATGTGGGTGCTAGTTGTCCGCCGATTAATTTCGGTGCAATATAAATAACAGCTTTGTCTATTAGTTTATGTTCTAAAAAGGCTGCATTAATTGTGCCTCCACCTTCAATCAATAAGGAGGAAATTCCTTTTTCACCTAGAATTTGCACGACTTCTGTTGGATTTACCTGTCCCGAACCAGTGGTAGGAAATACAGAGATTCCCATACTTTCTAACAACGACTTCTTTTCTTTGTCAAAAATCTCGCTTGTGAAAATCCATGTTTCAGCCAATTTATCAGTTATGACCTTGCGATCTAGTTGGATTTTTAGTGTAGAATCTAAAATAATACGAATTGGGTTACGGCCGTTAGGAAGTCTAGTTGTTAACTCTGGATTGTCAGCAATCACAGTATTCACACCGACCAGTATCGCCATATGTTCATTTCGAAGCTGATGGACATCATGTCTAGCTTCTTCAGATGTAATCCACTTACTATCAGAAGAATGTGTTGCAATCTTACCGTCTAAGGTAATTCCAGCTTTTAATGTAACGAAAGGTGTATTTTTCACAATGAACTTGTTAAACACTTCATTCATTTTTCGAGATGCCGCTTCATGGATACCCACTACAACTTCAATCCCTGCTTCTTCAAGAATTTTAACCCCACTCCCAGAAACAATAGGGTTTGGATCAAGTGTCGCAATAATCACTTTTTTTATTCCCGATTCCACAATCGCTACTGCACATGGACCTGTTCTCCCATGATGAGAACAAGGTTCGAGTGTGACATAAATCGTGCCACCCCTTGCTTTGTCCCCTGCCATGCGAATCGCATGAATTTCTGCATGCGGTTCTCCAGCTTTCAAATGAGCGCCAACTCCAACAATTCGGTTGTCGTTTACAATTACAGAGCCCACAAGAGGGTTCGGATCTGTTTGACCTTTCATGGCTTGTGCATTTTTCAAAGCCAAATCCATATAAAATTCGTGGTTAGTCATTAGGACAAGTCCCTTCATCCTCTAGCTTAAGATGTCCAGAGCGTTTAATTTTAGTTTGCAAGTATGCCTCGTTAAATTCCGAAACATCTCCCCACAAAGGTGTACGTCCTGAAATCGGAAGTCCCGCGTCAATAAGTGCAGCTAATTTTTTAGGATTGTTAGTCAACAATGTTACTGGTTTCGAACGTAATGCTTTCAATACTTGAATGGCATCATCATAATTGCGTGAATCATCAACAAAACCTAGGCTTTCATTAGCTTCAACTGTATCGTAGCCATTTTCTTGAAGAATATAGGCCATTGCTTTACTAAATAAACCAATTCCTCTACCTTCATGGTTCGCTAAATAAAATAGTGCACCCGCTCCATGATCCACAATCATTTGCATTGACTGTTTGAGTTGATAGCCACAATCACATCTCTTGCTTCCGAAGATATCTCCGGTGTGACAGATGGAATGCATTCTCATTAAGGCATCTTCTTCATGTTCGAAGTCACCATAAACGAGTACACTTGATTGTTGAAATTCAGCTAAGTTTGAAGAAGATAGTTTGTCGATGATGTGATGAATATCTTCTTTTGCTTCTTTCGTTTGTAACCAACAATACCATTGAAATACGACTGTCTCTCCATACAAATTCACAGGAAGTCGAATGGGTCCGACTAAATAGATGGCCCCGTCACTTGAATTGATTAATTTGATCTTATCTTTTAATACAGAAAGCGCTTCTTTAGAAACCATAGTTGTTTCACTCATATTAATATCCCCTTTTTTATATCACATTAAAAAACTAATAGTGAATAATTTTCTATTTCCTTTAAGTTCTCTTAAGTTACTTTATGTAAGTAATTATATTTTTGTAACCTTGTTTTGTCAAGTAAGCAAATTGTCTAAATGTATTTTACTTTTAGCTTTTACTAATATTTAGTTTATCAAACTGATGAAAACCCTTAAAATTGAATGGGTTCTTTAATACATTCGTAGCATAATTACGATTTGTTAGGTCAAGGCCAATTAGTTTCCTGAATTAGATAGGTTTTCAGTGCGTTTCGGACGCTTTTCCTGCTGTACTATGAGCTAGAGAATAAAGAGAGGGTTGTGACTGCGTCACTCGCCCCCCTCTTTTCTCAGATCATCCTGCGGCTGATGTGCGTCCTTCGCTCCCTTGCAACCTAGATGACCCAAGGAATTATGGTTAGGCTAACTACTGAATAGTTGCTTTCTTTAAGTAGATATTCGGCCGAAGATGATATTTCGGCCTATTCCTGCTTTTTTATTTTGGTAAAGTTTAAGAATTAAAAATAAACGAAAGAGTGCATTTGCGCCTAGCATGCCGCAAGAGCGTGAAGAATGAGACCCACAAGTATATGGTTTTCATACTTGTTGGCTCATGCGGAACGTGCGGTAGCGCAAATGTACGATAAACAACTGTATCGTTTAACAGACCCATTATTTTCAAAACATCTTATTAATATTAACAACTACAAACCGAATGCTTGATTCCAGTTACTGAGGATGACAGGTTTCCAGTTCGCTTCGGACGTGTTAACTGCTGCATTATGAGCTAGTGAACATAGAGTAGGACTTGTGACTGCGTCACTCGCCCCCCTCTTTTCTCAGATCATCCTTTGAGTAGAATCGAAAAAAAATCATATAAAAAGAGCCGGCTCCTATAGGAACCAACTCTCTTTGATATGCCATAAACTCTTATTAACGAGGCATCTTCCAACGTTCTAATTTATTTATATTGCGAGTGAAAAATCCAGTAAATACTTTCGGTATTCCAAATTCCATCAATTTCCCTTTTACTTTTTCTTTCATTTCATTCACAGTCATATCAGGTGAGGTGAAAGTCCCATTTTGATAGCAATGACTACAATAGACAACGCTTTTATTCCCGTTCTTTTCTGTACCTCCGCCTTCAACATCCTTAGAAAATGGCATTCCACAACTTTGACAATTTTTATAGGGCTTCATCAATCATTACCTCCTTATATACGTAACAATTAATCCTAGAGCCAGTCTTCTTCAGTAATGTCGAAATTCTTTTCTGCCCATGCAATTGCTTCTTCAACAGTTTCTACCTTATGGTCATCTTGAACTGTCCATTCACTATCGCACATAAATATATAGTACCCATTTTCTGCTTCATCTTCATATCGGGCAATAGCTAAAGCGGTAATGGCTACTTCAATTGTTACACCTTTTTTTTCTTCAAAAAACATGACACTCAATTTTTGGGTAGCATCATTTTTTGTTTGTTTTATTACTTTCGCACCATCAAGTTCATTTACTAACGTCATTAGTTATTTCCTCTTTTCTTTTATAGTTGATCTTGTACTTATCTTAACATTTTCTTCTAGGAGCATGGCATTATGAATTTGCAATAATACAGATCTTATTCATTCACAAGAAACCGAAATAGTAAAAATCGCTCATTCTCATTATGTTCATATAGTCCTGAGACTTTTACTTCTTTCACTAATTTAAAGGTAGTTCTCGTATTAAGGAACTGGATATATTCGATAGTCGGATAATAAAGAATCAAGTCAACCGAGCGCTCTTGCTGATCGATCGATTGTAAAATATTTTCAACCACCTTCATAAAAATTTGAACTGAAAACGGGTTAAAGAAATAAAACACATTGTCTTGTGATTTAATTTCATATTCTTGTGCTAGGCACTTCTCAAAAGTAATTAAATTTTTCTTCTTCTTAGTTTTTTGCATATATGATTCTAGGTTTTCAATTGATTCCCGGTAGAGCTTGTTACTCATTTCAATTCCTCTAACGGATATGAGAAAACGATGATGGATATAAAAAGGCAAGCGACCTTTGCCGCTTCCGAAATCTACTACGTTCTGCGTATTATTTAACTCATATTCGTTAAAAAATTCTTCTATTGCCTTATATGGAGTTGCTTCATAACGATTATAATGCGCTGACTGATTAATAACTTCTAGCATTCCCACTGTTTTTATATGAAGCAATCGATCAAAATCTGTATCGTTCATAAAAATACCTCTGTTCGATTATTGGATAATTCGTGTCCACACTTATATTTGTTTGTGTTACAGACAATGCATTTCAGCTTCTGCTTGATCCCAAGGAACTGCATAACCTTTTCCTTTTGAACAAAAAATCGAAGTTGAGCTATAATCGGGATCTGCATTCTTATTATAATTAATTCTTTCAATTACTGCTGTTTCGTTATGGCATCTTTCATAGCCACCAAAGACTAAATTAAGTACGCCTTTTCCTTGTGTAAATGAGGCAATCTCCGACGCATAATTCATGAAAGTTGCCACCGGTACTTTTCCTGTCAATATTGCTTTGTTGTCTTCTGTTTTCGGTGAATCAAAGCTGCCATTAGCAATCTGTATATCTGATAATACTTTTCCCATTTGGTCCAAATCTACTTTTATTTTAAAATGGTAATACGGCTCCAACACATGATTTTGGGCTTTTTCTAATCCTTGTCTCAGAGCTCGATATGTAGCCTCGCGAAAGTCTCCGCCAGACGTATGCTTATTGTCTGCTCGTCCTGTCAGTAAAGTGATTTTAACATCTGTTAAAGGAGAGCCAGTCAACAACCCATTATGTGTTTTCTCAAAAAGATGGTGTCGGACTAAATTTTGATTTCCAATAGACAAGTCATTCGCATGACACACATTCTCAAACGAAATCCCACTATCTCTTGCTGCTGGTTCAATTTTCAGATGCACTTCAGCATAATGCTTCAAGGGTTCAAAATGTCCATAGCCTGTTACAGTTGATTCAATTGACTCTTTATATAAAATTTTTGGTTCATCAAAACTGACCTCTAATTGGAACCGGTCTTTTACCAACTGTTGCAAAATTTCTAATTGAATCGTTCCCATCACATGTATATGAATTTCCTGCACCCGCTCTTCCCACGTGACATTTAAAGATGGATCTTCTATATCTAATAGCTGAAAGTATCGTAAAGCCTCTTTTATATGAACCGATGAGGCAAAGACTACTTTAGACTTTAAAGTTGGCACCATTTCATAAACAGCTTTTTCATGTATGGTCCCTAATCCATCACCCGTAAATGCATTTGACAGTCCAATGACTGCGAATAATTCACCTGCTTTAACTTGCTCGACAGTTTTGTATTTATTTCCGTTGTACACTCTTATTTGTGTGATTTTTTCCGTATTTCTTTGTTCACCATTCCCATATGAGACTTCATCTCTTATGCTCACAGATCCACTTAAAGATTTTATAAACGTAATTCGCGTTCCTTTTTCATCATGTCTAATTTTGTAAACACGTCCTGAAAATGTGTCTTCAGTTGCATAATTTGTTTCAGTTAATAAATGAAAAGTATTCAAGAAATCAATGATTCCTATGTCTTGAAGTGCAGAACCAGTTGAACATGGAAAAATCTTGCCTTCTTTAATCAATTCATTCATTGCCTTCAGCCATAAATCATGTTGATACCCCTTATCCATGTAATGATCTAAAAGAATTTCATTCCTTTCGGCTAAAAATTCAATTAGATTTTCTGTCATTTGTCCTTTTCGAAATGCTTCGGTGACGTCAATTATGTCCGTTGAAAAGTCATCTTGAATTTCTTGAAGGACATTTTTAACATTTGCACCTTCTCGATCAATCTTATTGATAAAGAAAAATGTAGGTATATTATGTTTTCTAAGCATCTGCCAAATTGTTGTTGTATGTCCTTCAACACCTTCAACTGCACTAAGAATGACAATGGCATAATCCATTACTTGAACGGATCGTTCCATTTCTGGAGAGAAATCTACGTGACCTGGATTATCGATTAAATAATAAGTAGAATCCTGATATGAAAAAGTCGCTTGGTCAGCGAACACAGTTATGCCTCGTTGCCTTTCAATTTCATGACTGTCGAGATAAGCATCTTTATGATCTACTCTTCCTCTTTTCTTAATACTTTTCGTATGAAAAAGTATTTGTTCTGCAAAAGTTGTTTTTCCCGCATCTACATGCGCAAATACTCCAATTGTTTTATTCATAAAGCCACCCCCACTTACCTTTATACTAACTTAGATTTCATCAAACATAAAAGCGGATACCCTAATTAGGCACCCGCTTTCATGATTAATATTTATTTTGAACGTTTTTAATATCTGTTTGACTATAGCTCCCAGGATCTGGGTTGCCTGTTCTTTTCGCAAGAATTTTTTTCACTTCATTATAAGTCAGACCCGAGTTTTCATTATTTCTTTTAACCTCTGCAATATTTGTTCCAGATGCAGTAAATCCTTGTGTGTTTTGATTATTCTCCATTGAAGTCGCCTCCATTTCGTTTTTCATTATCTTCTCTCATAACGGAGTTTTTACACACCAGTTAATATTTTATGGAACGTATTTACCTTGTTTCGGTATAGCTAATTTGTCAAAGTCTCTCGAAAGCACGGATAAATTTTCAGTTAGCCATTCGCCAGAAACAGGATGTCCATGACCGGTAACGGCTAATGCAGGTTTAAACTTTTCTAATAACTTAACTGATTCCCACGAAGACCAATTTCTTTCCCTTGACCACTTGATACTGAAGTCATAGGAATAAACTTATCAGTTGAAGAACTTCCATCCATATGCTCACGTTCCTTTTCATAAATAATGCCTCAACTCAAGTGAGTAGAGGCATTATTTATTAATCTTTTCGGTCGTCTCTTCTCTTTAATCCCATAAGACCAACAAGGCCTAATAACCCAATCCARCCCCATTCCATATCATTATCATCGTCGTCAGTTGCTGCAACAGCTGCATCCTCATTGATGGTATCATTATTTCCGTTAGTGTCCGCAGCATATGTTGCAGTTCCGATTACTGTAAATGTGAATGCTAAAGTAAAAATTAGTGCAAATAATTTCTTCAACATGTTATTCCTCCTCAGTTAGTCTGACTTATTATGTTCGATAACATGAATATTATGCATTTTATCTAAAAAATCACGTCATACATAGATAGGTCTAAAAAGGAAAACCCTTGGCTACTTACACTTAGCCAAGGGTTTTTCGTTAGTTTTCAATTTCTTCGACTTTAATATACGTAATTACAATGAATAATAAGATTAATCCCAATACACTTGCTGTAATAAAACTGATACTTAAATAATCGTTCATTACTAGGGACATAAGTGGAGGACCGGCTGCAACCCCAATAAATCTTGCTGAGCTATAAAAAGAAGAAATTGTACCTCTCTCTTCTTTATTAATGTTTTCTGTAATAATGGCGTCCAGCACAGGTAGTAATACGCCAATGGACATACCCACCAGACTAGTGACCACTAATAGAAGGATAAGTTTATCACTAGTAATTCCTACAAATCCCGTGCTGATTGATAGAATGATTAAACAGATAATCATTATTTTTTTCATCGTCGATAAATTCCCTTTAATATTGCGCCCTGAAATATAGGAAGCAATACATAGTAATAAAAGAGGAATAGCGAGAACAAACCCTTTTATTACACCTTCTATATCGTGCACTTTTTCTAGATTTTCGGATAAAAAAAATAACATACTAAATAGGACTAGCATGACAAAAATCCCGTTGAGGAATACGGTAAACAACCATTTGCCTTCCTCTTTGAATATATTTTTTGCATTTTTCAAGAATTCTTTCATCTTTAATGGTTCATCTTTTTCTTTTGGCACTTTAACAAAGAAAAAAATGAGTACAATTGAAATTAAACTAAATATTGAAATGGAGAAGAATGGGAGAAACCAAAGAAGAGCGGCAAAGACTGACCCTAGGATGGGACTTAATACTTTGCCAAACGTATTGGACGTTTCAATAATTCCTAAACAAGAACTTATTTTTTCATCATTATCCTTATATAAATCGCCAACTAGTGGCAAAATGATTGGCATAGCACCAGCTGCACCTATTCCCTGCAGAATCCTACCAATTATAATCCATGTATATGGTTCATCTAGCAACCAAGAAGCAAAACCAGCAACCAAACCTCCCATTAAAGCGAGAATTAAACTTGGTAAAATCACCGTTTTCCTTCCGAAACGATCCGATAAATAACCTGCAACCGGTATTAGAAATACAGCAGCGATCGAATAGCTAGTTATAATCATACTAGATTGAAATGAAGTGATTCCAACCTTTCTTTCCAATATTGGTAACACCGGAATAAGCATAGAATTTCCGAGTGTCATGACTAGAGGAATTGAGGCCATACTTACAATACACCATTTGCTTACTGTGTCTTTACTTTGTTCTGTATTCTCCATACTTTCACCTCGAGTAACGATAAGTAAATGTATGTTTTCCTTATGAATTCTTTTTATACATTAAAATTATGCTGTGAAATTTCGCTATGTATGAATTAAAACAAAGACCTATATGCCTGGATGCCAAAGAATATTCCAAAACCGATCATGGCAATCGAAGATATAATGGATATACTTCTCAATAATTTAGTGTTTAACAATTTTCGAGCTACACTTGATATAAAGGCCATTATAAAATCAACTAAAGAAATACCCAATAAAATGGCGATGCTATAAATAATTATTTGGTACCACGTTAAGGTTCCAGCTGTTCCAGCAAGGATTGAACCATATATACCTAGCCAAAAAAGGATAGTTAATGGATTTAACATGGCCATAAAGAAACCAGATAAAAATGATTGTCTGAATCGGATAGTTTTACCTATTTTGAAGTCCATTTTGATTTTATTAAGTGTAAGTAAATTCTCTACACCCGTATATATAAGAACAAAACAGCCAAACGACCAAAGAATAGTTTTCAGAATAGGTGAATCAATAAATTGAGCAACTCCAAAAAAAACCATGAGCATATACATGATGTCAGTACCTAAAGCACCAATGCCAAAAATCCAAGCATGAAAAAAACCATTTTTAATTCCTGTATTTAATAGAGTTGCTTTAACCGGGCCAATGGGTGCAGCTAGGGATACACCTAAAAAGAAGTATGTAAACATTGAATTGATGAATAGCCCTCCATTAATATGATGTCCTTCATCTTATTCAAAACTAACGACTTGTACGACTCCATAAGGTGAAAATTCTCTTGCCAAATTGTTAAACATAAAGCAATTTTCATCATTCCAGGGCTTGGAAATGTACAGTATTCTAGATAAGATTATACCTGCCGATTTGCATGTCTGAAGAATCAAAAAGAATCCARCAACTGACAGCTGAATTCTTCGCTAAATACTATTCGTAACTTTTCTATTTGATCCTATAAGTAACCATTTATTCGGGATTTATCTTCTTCTATGATTTCATTTCGCAAACCTTCAATACTTTCCTTACGACGTGCGTTTTTCTCTTTGATTAATTCGCGCTCTTTGCCGTCAGCTAAGTTTAATGCTTCTTCTGCTGCTTCCATATTATTTATGGTTTTCTTCAGTCTTTCTTCATTATCTTCTGAATCATTTGGTATTGGCGTAATTCTAGACATTATTATTCCTCCTTTTCTTAATTGTGTACATAAGATAGCATTCCCCATTTCATTAAAACAATTAATAAGTTTTTTATCTAACTGGTCACGTATCATATTCACTCATTTGTAATAAAGACAAATAAAGAATCCAGCACTAAATTAGCTGCTGGATTCTCTATAATTCATTTTTTATTTCTTATTAAGTTTAGAATTTTTTTGTGAGTAGGTAAAGTAGATAACTACACCAATTAGTAACCAAATAACGAAACGAATAAATGTTGCCTGTCCTAATTGGAAGATTAAAAATCCACAGAATAGAATAGCTAATCCTGGTACTAGTGGAACTGCTGGACAACGGAAAGCTCTTGGTAAATCTGGTTGTTTTACTCTTAAAACAATGACTGCAACTGAGATAAGAACAAAGGCAGATAAAGTACCGATATTAACCAGTTTTGCTAGTTCGTCTAAAGGTATTAATGCACCAAATAGTGCAGCAACGAATCCGAAAAACCATGTTGCTTTATACGGTGTACGGTATTTTTCATGGATGTTAGAAAAGAATGCTGGCATTAAGCCATCTCGCGACATGGCAAACATTACTCTTGTTTGTCCATATAACATAACCAACATGACTGTTGTCATACCTAGAATTGCACCTACATCTATAATTCCAGCAACCCAGTTTTGACCTGAGTATTGCAATACAAGAGAAATAGGATGATCAATATTTCCTGCAAACTGTTGAAACGGAACAACTCCCGTCATTATCGAAGTAACAATAACGTAAAGTATCGTACAAATAAGTAGCGATAACATGATGCCTCGAGGTAAATCTCTTTTCGGATTTTTTGTTTCCTCGGCAGCTGAAGCGATTGCATCAAATCCAATAAAAGCAAAGAATACAAGAGCAGCTGCAGAGAATACGCCTTCAAAACCAAAAGGCATAAATGGTTGCCAATTTTCAGGCTTAACATACGTAACTGCGACAGCAATGAATATTAAGACAACAGTTACTTTGACAACAACCATTATATTATTTATTCGTTTAGATTGCTTAATCCCGATGGAAAGTAAAAACGTGATGAGCATAACAATTATAAAGGCTGGTAAATTAAAAAACGTTTTAGTACCTTCAAGAGCTCCAGGAGCCGCTGTAAGAATCGTAGGAATGTTTATTCCAAATCCACTTAGGAGTGATTGGAAATAGCCTGACCAACCTACAGAAACAGCACTAACGGCAAGCAGATATTCGAGAACTAAATCCCACCCAATAATAAACGCTATAAATTCACCTAGTGTTGTATATGTGAATGTATAAACAGAGCCTGATACAGGTACGGTAGACGCAAATTCAGCATACGATAAAGCAGCAAAAAAACAAGCAAGCCCAGCAATAATGAATGAAAGTGTAAGAGCTGGACCAGCTGTTAGCGCTCCGGCCCCAGTTAAAACAAAAATTCCTGTACCGATAATGGCTCCAATGCCAAGCATCGTTAAATCAAATGTACCTAATTCTTTTTTAAGTGTATTCCCCTTTGTTGAGGAATCTATTAAATCCTGAAYGCTCTTTTTCCTAAATAACTTGTTAGCCATTTTTTCATCTCCTCTATCTAAATATATTCCCCTTCGTCATAATTCGACAAATTTTGCAACATGCCCAAAAAAAATTCCAGTAATTAAATCTCAAGCACTATTAATCTTAATATTCGCAATCATAACATAATTAAAAACTATTTGTATATAACAAAATTTGGATTTATCAGTTAATTCTAAATTCTTATTCATTACTTCCCAAATATGTCGTGAGTTCATGACATTGTTGCTAAATTAAAGAATTCGGCTCAATAATTGAGCCGAATTCTTATGCTTGCTTCAATTCTAATCTTCGCGCTACTCGAGACAACGTATAATTAACGATAAAGTACATCAATGCCACAATAGTAAAAATAGGTGTTACACTCGTTCCCGTTTGAGCATATAAAATTTGTCCGTTGTGCAATAGATCTGGTAACGCAATAACAACAGCCAAAGATGTATCTTTTAATAGAGAGATAAATTGACTAACAATAGGTGGAACCATTCTTCTTAATGCTTGAGGCATAACGATATAACTTAATGTCTGTATGTAATTTAAACCAGATGAACGTCCTGCTTCAATTTGCCCTTTATCAATGGAATTCAAGCCGCTTCGGATTATTTCCGAAAGCATTGCTGACTCAAAAATAGTCAAAGCCACAATAGCAGCTGTCATTATTTCCATATCAATTCCGATTTCAGGCAATGCAAAATAGGTGAAGAAAATAATCAGTAGTAAAGGAAGGTTACGAATTGTCTCGACAACCACTGCAAGTAATTGGGAAACAACAGGAATCTTAGCGTATCTAAGAGTCCCCAAGAGGCCGCCAATAATAGAACTAAGCACAATTGAAATAGCAGCAACTTTAAGTGTGACCATAAATCCTTCAAGTAGAAACTTTATATTGTCCAGTGTCAATACTTCAATAAACGGTGCCAGTAAATTCATCTATGCACCTCCTTAATTACTTCTAGCCAGGCGTTTTTCCAAGTATCCTACGCCAAAACTTAAAGGTATGGTTAAAATCAAATAAAACAAGCCTACAAAAATATACGTATCAAAGGTGATGAATGTACTCGCAGAAATTAAATCACCTTGATACATTAAGTCTCCTCCTGCTACTACAGCTAACAAGGATGAATTCTTAACCAAATTGATAAATTGGTTGCCCAAAGGTGGAATAACAATTTTAACTGCTTGCGGTAGAATAACCATTCTCATTGCCTGTCCATAAGTTAATCCTGAAGAACGGGCAGCTTCCATTTGACCTCTTGGAACAGACATAATTCCAGCACGTATCGCTTCTGCAATAAAAGCCGCAGTGTAAACAGTCAATCCTATTATACCTGCAGTCATTCCACCAAAATTTCCAGCTAAGTACGTAAAAAACACGATAACTAACACTGGAATATTACGGATAAATTCTACATAAGTTGTGCCAATCCAGTTTATCGGTTTAAATGGTGCGATTCGCATGACTGCAATAAGAGTTCCCAAAATAAAACTGCAGATTAACGCAATAAAACTGGCAATAAGAGTTACTTTAAAACCTTCCAAAAATGCATCCATATTATCCGTTAAAATCGAGAAATCCAGCAAACGATCTCCTCCTAATTAATCAGGATGAGCAAATCCGTAAATGCACTTACGGACAACTGCCCATCCTGACGAGAAAACTTTATAAAATATTATTCTTTTATCCATTTATCTTTAATTTCATCGTACTTCCCTGAATCTTTCAGGCTTTTCAATGCTTTGTTTAACTCATCAACAAGTTCTTTATTACCTTTTTTAACGGCAATACCATAAGGCTCTTCAGTGAACGTTCCGCCTACAAGCTCAAATGATGGATCTTCTTCGGCCATACCATAAAGGATTGAATCATCTGTAGTAAGAGCATCAC
>NZ_JBFUKT010000054.1:0-19443 GCF_056400705.1 Paenisporosarcina sp. P5_A11 | reverse complement strand
GACTGTTGAAGTCACTGCTGTTTTTTTATGTTTTAATAATCTCTAAAAAAGGTAGATAGTGACTATACTAACCAAGAGGTGAAGAAAATGAAAAAAGGTTTAGTTCCCATACTTGTAGTAGTGGGTATTATTGTCGTATTAGCACTTATGCTAATTCCTAGTTATAACGGATTCGTGAACGGCGAAGAAAACGTGGATCAAGCATACGCACAAGTGGAAAATCAACTACAACGCCGACTTGATTTAATTCCTAATTTAGTGGAATCAGTAAAAGGATTCGCGAAACAAGAAAAAGATGTAATTGATAGTGTTACTGAAGCAAGGGCTCGATTGGCTGGAGCAGGTTCTCCACAAGCTCAAGCACAAGCCAATGATGAATTATCAGGTGCATTAAGTCGATTATTAGTTGTTGTGGAGAATTATCCTGAACTTAAATCTGATGCGAACTTCCGACAATTGATGGACGAATTAGCTGGTACGGAAAATCGATTATCGGTGGCAAGACAAGATTATAATAATGAAGTTGCTGATTTTAATCGAAAAGTAAAACGATTCCCAGGTGCTTTACTTGCAGGGATTTTCGGCTTTGACGAAAAAGAATACTTTAAAGCTGATGCAGCTGCAAAAGATGCACCAAAAGTTGATTTCGGAGGAGATGGCGAGTGATGAAAAAAGCTGCGCTTTTCCTAGGAACGGCGCTTCTTTTTCTGTTGACGTTTGCGCCATTGATCCAGGCGGCAACAATACCCCAACCAGTTGGTGATATTTATACGCAAGATTTTGCTGGTTTGCTAAATGATGAACAAAAAGCTGAGATTAATCAATTAGCAGCTCGTTTAGATGATGCTACAGGTGCTCAAATTGCTGTGTTGACAGTAAAATCATTAGACGGTGATGACATTCAAAGCTTCGCAAACCAAGCATTTCGTGAATATAAACTTGGAGATGCAGAGAAAAATAATGGCGTCTTGCTTGTCATCGATATGGGTTCTCGAGAAATGTGGGTAGAAGTTGGCTACGGTCTGGAAGGTGCCTTACCAGATGGCAAAGTTGGCCGAATCCTAGATGAGTTTACAGTACCTTATATGAAAAATGACCAAGCTGATTTAGCCATCTTAAATACGATGAAAGTCTTTTACCAAGAAATCGCTAAGGAATATGAGTGGAATGGGGAAGACGTAAATCCTGTGCAGTCTAAAAGTAGTAGCGACGGTGGAGGAGGTTCCATGTCGTTTATCACGATTATTATCATCCTATTCGTACTTTATATGATTTTTAAAAATCGTGGAGGTGGGGGAATGGGACCAGGATCTCGTGGTCGTCGTGGAGGTTTTCCTATGATCGGACCAGGTTCATTCGGCGGCGGTTTTGGCGGAGGCGGAGGTGGTGGTTTCCGTGGTGGTGGAGGTGGTTCTTCTGGCGGTGGCGGAGCAGGTCGTGGATTTTAATAAAAAACAGCGAGTGGCTAAAATCTGCCACTCGTTTTTTTGTTTCATGATTTAGTCATGTGTTATTAGTAAAATTGACCATTGTCCACATTTCTTTAAAGGACCTTGTCTCGTATAATAGAACAAAGGGGTGGATTTGAATGGAACAACACTTAAGTCAATTGCAAATACAGACACAAAAATTAGCAATGACTCAATCGTTGCGCCAATCACTTGAAATCTTAAATTTCTCGACGTATGAACTAGAACAATTTCTTAGAGAGAAGCAAGATGAGAACCCTTGGTTAAAAGTACGATCAAAAGGACCGACACTTATTTCTCCTCAATTTGTCCAACAACAAGCAATCCATTCTTCTTTTAAAGACCTGCTATATGCACAATTGATAGACTATCATTTATCAGATGAACTTAGACATTTGGTTCACTGGCTCATCGATGATCTAGACGAGGATGGTTTCCTTACTGGTACAGTTGAAGAATATGCTAATTGGACAAATAAACCAGAATGGTTAATTCAAGAAGCAATCGCAGTCATTCAACGTTGTGAGCCAATTGGGATAGGAGCATTCTCAAAACAACATGCATTAGTCTTGCAAGCAATGCATCATAAATTATCAATGAATACAATAAATATTGTATCCAAACATTTTGACTTATTTATTTCTAAAAAGTGGAAAGAGCTTGCGAAGAAGATACATATTTCATTAGAAGAAATTCAACAAATCGCGGATACATTATCAAACTTCTCAACATCACCTTTACAATTAATTACACAACATCACGTTGCTTACATTCAACCTGATGCCTATGTATCATTTGACAAAGATGAGTGCACTATCAATTATTATGGACACGCTTTTCCTCAAGTACAAGTAGATAAAACCTATTCACAAACGCTTTCATCGCAAATGGATAAACAAACAAAGGCATATGTGTTGAAAAAAACAAAAGAAGTCGAGAGTATGAGCTTTCAATTACAGTGGCGAAAATCGACTTTGCAACGAATCATTCAGGAAATAGTCCATAGTCAACAAAACTATTTCACGAATGGGGCATCTTTTTTAGTACCAATGACTATGACTGATTTAGCCGAACGTTTAGAAATACACGAGTCAACGGTTAGCAGAGCTGTTCGAGAAAAATATATTCAGACGCAAACTGGAATCGTCGCATTAAAGTCTTTTTTTTCGCAACCAACAGTTGATGATGTATCAGCAATTCATGTGAAAACACGAATTCAATTTTTTATTGAACATGAAGACAAAAACAAACCTTTATCCGATCAAAGAATCGTCGATTTATTTTCTATAGAACGAATACATTTATCACGACGAGTAATTGCAAAGTATAGAGAACAGCTTGGCATTTTTGGTTCATCAAAAAGAAAACGATTTGAAAGGTAGGATTAATAATGAAAGTTCAATTTTATTCGCGATCTAATTGTCCATTATGTGAAGAAGCTAAATTAATGCTTGAATTAGTAAAAGAGGATACTTCCTTAGAAATTGAAGAAATTAATATTGAAGAAGATGATGAGCTACACGAGAAATATCTCCTACGCATTCCTGTAATTATGAGTAAAGGGGAAATTATTCAAGAAGGTCGAATTGATTATCCAACATTGTTAGAGGCGTTTACATCGTAAACGTCTTTTTGTTTGCACTTTTTTATAAAGAAGAGTATATTAATATTACAAGTGGGACACAAAATATGCAGCCGGGACAAAAAACGTCCCACTGCATTGTTAATAAGATGCAGTTTTTTCGAAAAGGGAGAATGCAATGGAACAATTACTAGGAGCACAACAGAAATTGTTGCCAGAAATGACGACTCTTCTACAAAAAAGATATCGACTATTAATGACGATTCAGTTGTCTACAGGAATAGGACGTAGAGCATTAAGCGAAATTGTCCATTCGACTGAACGTGAGACGAGAAGAGAGTTAGACATTTTGCGAGCACAAGGGTTAATCCAAGTGTTGGCAAATGGAATGGAAATTACACAAGAAGGTAAGAGTGTGTTAGAAGTTTTAAAAGATTTGGTTCATGAATGGTCCGGATTATACGATATGGAAAAACAGCTTGAAAAAGCATTTAAATTAGCTCGGGTAATCATCGTTCCAGGTGACAGCGAAATCGAAAGTCCTGCAAAATCCTTAATCGGACAAGAAGCGGCAAAACAGCTTGAGCTGTTATCGAAAAATAAAGATACTGTTGCCGTTACAGGTGGCAGTACAATTGCGGCAATAGCCAACCACTTATCTGTGCATATTAAACCTAAAAATTTAGTGTTTGTTGCAGCGAGAGGTGGAATTGGGGAGAACGTGGAATTGCAAGCAAATCATATTGCATCCGCATTTGCCAACCAAGCAGGTGGAACATCTCGAACGTTGTACTTACCAGACCATTTAAGTGAAACAGCTTACAAAACAATGATTAAAGAGCCTGTCATTAAAGAAATGATGGACCTATATGATAAAACCAACATTGTCATTCACGGTATTGGGGATGCAAAAGAAATGGCAAGACGCCGTAATTCTAGCAATGATGAACTTGATATTATTTTGCAGAAGGAAGCTGTCGGAGAAGCCTTTGGTTATTACTTTAATGAGCAAGGGAAAGCTGTTCATCGTATTCGGACGGTAGGGATTCAATTAAAACAACTTAAACATGCTCAACATTTATTAGCTGTAGCAGGTGGAGCTTCTAAAGCTTCGGCCATATTATCTTATTTAAAACATGCACCTAATCAAACAGTATTAATTACCGATGAAGGTGCCGCAAAAAAACTAACTCAACTTATGAGTAATGAAAATTAGGAGGAATTATAAATGACATTAAAACTAGCAATTAACGGGTTTGGACGTATTGGGCGAGTGGTATTCCGCGAAGCATTACAACGTGATGGAGTAGAAGTAGTCGCGATTAACGATTTAACGAATGCAGCGATGCTAGCTCATTTACTAAAATATGACTCAATTCATGGTGTTTTTGATGCAGAAGTAACTTCAGAAGGCGAATATTTAATTGTCAATGGCAAACAAGTACGTGTTTATGCTGAAAAAGATCCTTCAGTATTGCCTTGGAAAGATCTTGAAATTGATATTGTTATTGAAGCAACAGGAATATTCCGCGACAACGAATCTGCTGGAAAACATATTGAAGCGGGTGCTAAAAAAGTTATCGTTTCTTCACCTGGTAAGAGTGGAATGTCTACGTTCGTTATGGGTGTTAATCACGAAACGTATAATCCTGAAGCAGATCATGTCGTTTCAAACGCATCTTGTACAACAAATAGCTTAGCGCCAGTTGCTAAAGTTCTTCATGAGAAATTCGGAATTAAACGCGGTATGATGACTACGATTCATTCATACACAAACGATCAACGTATTTTAGATTTACCACATGAAGATTACCGTCGTGCTCGTGCAGCAGCTGAATCAATGATTCCAACATCAACAGGAGCTGCAGCAGCAGTTTCATTAGTTCTACCTGAATTAAAAGGCAAGTTAGATGGAATGGCTGTTCGAGTACCAACGCCAAACGTATCACTTGTTGATTTAGTAGTAGAACTTGATACAGATGTAACAACTGAAGAAGTAAATGCTGCATTAAAATCAGCATCTGAAAACGAGTTAAATGGTTTCTTGGAATACAATGAATTGCCATTAGTATCTCGTGACTATAACGGTAATGCTGCTTCATCAACTGTAGATGGATTATCGACAATGGTTCTAGAGAAAAACATGGTTAAAGTATTGTCTTGGTATGATAATGAAACTGGCTACTCTACTCGTTGTATCGACCTTGCATTACACATGTCTAGTAAAGGTTTATAAGATGTCTAAGCTCTTGATAAAGTAGCGAATATTGTCAATAACCTCTATAATAAAGTGGGGTAAAAGGAACGGAGGTACCCTCCGTTCCTTATTTTTTTAAATTTTGAAGGAGGAGATTCTTCATGAAACAAAAACAGACAATGCAACAAGTAGACTTGGCAGGTAAGCGGGTATTTTGCCGTGTAGATTTCAATGTGCCTATGGAAGACGGAAAAATTACAGATGATACAAGAATACGTGCAGCCCTTCCTACTATTAAACACTTGGTAGAAAAAGGTGCAAAAGTAATTTTGGCGAGTCATATGGGTCGTCCAAAAGGAGAAGTTACTGAAGAGTTACGCTTAACTGCGGTGGGTGAACACTTAAGTGAGCTATTACATAAACCTGTTCTGAAATTAGACGAGTCAGTTGGCGAGTCAGTGGAACAAACAATTGTTGGAATGGATCAAGGGGACATTGTGTTACTAGAAAATGTTCGTTTCCATAAAGGTGAAGAAAAGAATGATGCAACTTTAGCAGAGCAATTTGCTAAGCTAGCAGATGTGTTTGTCAATGATGCTTTCGGAGCGGCACATCGTGCACATGCATCAACAGAAGGAATCGCCAAACATATTCCAGCAGTTTCAGGATTGTTAATGGAAAAAGAATTAGACGTTTTGGGGAAAGCATTGTCTGAACCAGAACGACCATTTACAGCTATTATTGGTGGAGCAAAAGTGAAAGACAAAATTGGTGTAATTGATCATTTATTGGATAAAGTGGACAACCTTATTATCGGTGGAGGCTTATCTTATACATTTTCTAAAGCACAAGGCAATGATATTGGGAAATCTTTGCTTGAAGAAGACAAAATTGATTTAGCCAAATCATTTATCGATAAAGCGAAAGAAAAAGGCGTGAAATTATACTTGCCGATAGACGTTGTCGTTGCAAATGAATTTTCAAAAGATGCCGAAACAAAAGTTGTCGCAATCGATTCGATTCCTTCTGATTGGATGGGTCTTGATATCGGACCAAAAACAACAGCTCAATATGCGGATGTCATTGCCAATTCGAAACTGATTATTTGGAATGGACCAATGGGCGTATTTGAAATGGCACCATTTGCGGAAGGCACGAAAGGTGTTGCAAATGCTATGGCAACAACACAAGCTTATACAGTGATTGGCGGGGGCGATTCAGCGGCTGCTGTTGAAAAATTCGATGTAGCTGATAAAATGGATCACATTTCAACTGGTGGCGGAGCTTCTTTAGAGTTCATGGAAGGCAAAGATCTACCTGGAGTTGTGGCACTAAACGATCAAAACTAAGGAGGAATTTGCATGCGAAAACCCATCATTGCTGGCAACTGGAAAATGTATAAAACTTTATCTGAGGCGAAACAATTTGCTGGGGAAGTAAAAGGTTTAGCACCAGATTCTGTGAAAGTGGATACAGTAATTTGTGCACCTCCACTCTTTCTTGAACAATTAACCCATTCACTTTCTGGCTCAACTGTTCATGTTGGTGCTCAAACAATGCACTTTGAAAATGAAGGTGCTTTTACTGGAGAAGTTAGCCCGGTTCAATTAGCAGACTTAGGCGTTGAATATGTTATTTTAGGACACTCAGAAAGACGTGAATATTTCAATGAAACGGACGAAGCAGTCAATAAGAAAGTGCATGCGGCATTTGCCCATTCATTAATTCCTATTGTTTGTGTAGGTGAAACTCTTGAAGAGCGTGAAGCAGGCAACACTGCTTCAAAAGTTGAAGGACAAGTAGAACAAGCACTAGCTGACTTAACCGAAGCTCAAGTGAAACAAACGGTTATTGCATATGAACCCATATGGGCAATCGGTACAGGTAAAACAGCAACATCCGAAAATGCTAATGAAGTGTGTGGCGCGATTCGCTCTAAAGTGGAGTCTTTATTTGGACAACAAGTGTCTGATTCTGTTCGAATTCAATATGGTGGCTCTGTTAAACCAGAGAATATTGAAGAATTATTAACAATGGAACATATTGATGGTGCTCTTGTGGGTGGTGCAAGTTTACAGCCTGAATCGTTCTTGAAATTATTGGAGKCTGGTGCAAATGTCTAAGACACCAGTTGCTCTAATAATTCTGGATGGTTTTGCACTTCGTAATGAAGTTTTTGGCAATGCAGTAGCACAAGCTAAAAAGCCAAACTTTGATCGTTACTGGAATACCTATTCCCATGCTTCTTTAGTTGCTTCAGGAAACGCAGTTGGACTTCCTGAAGGTCAAATGGGGAATTCAGAAGTAGGTCATTTAAATATTGGTGCAGGTCGTATCGTGTATCAAAATTTAACGAGAATCCATAAATCAATTGTGGATGGTGACTTCTTTCAGAATTCTGCATTTATGGAAGCTATTGCACATGTGAAAGCAAATGATTCAAAACTTCATTTAATGGGTTTGTTATCTGACGGTGGTGTTCATTCGCATTACGAGCATTTATTTGCACTGTTGCAGTTGGCGAAATCACAAGGTCTTGAAGACGTATTTGTTCACGGATTTTTAGATGGTCGCGATGTGGGTCCATCAACCGCACTTTCTTACATTGAAGAAACTGAAAAACAAATGGCTACTATTGGTGTGGGGAAATTCGCGACCATAAGTGGACGTTATTACGCGATGGATCGCGATCGTCGATGGGAACGTGTGGAAAAAGCCTACCGTGCTTTAGTTGATGGGGACGGTGAAAGATCTTCATCAGCTGCAGCAGGTGTAAAAGCTTCTTATGATAGCAACGTGGCAGATGAATTTGTTCTTCCGTTTGTTATTGAGGAGCAGGGAAAACCTGTTGCAACGATTGATTCACAAGATGCCGTTATTTTCTTTAATTTTAGACCAGATCGAGCAATTCAATTATCATCTGTTTTAACGAATCCTAGTTGTAATCCAACATTTTCTTTAAGTCCAGCACACCCAACTGATTTGAAGTTCGTGACTTTTACAACGTATAGTGACGAAGTTAATTCTTCTGTCGCTTATGAAAGTGACAACTTGGTTAACACAGTGGGCGAGGTTCTTTCTGCTAATGGGAAAACACAATTACGTATTGCTGAAACAGAGAAATTCCCTCATGTTACCTTCTTTATGAGTGGTGGACGAGAAGAACGTTATCCAGGGGAAGAACGTATTTTAATTGATTCTCCAAAAGTAGCCACTTATGATTTACAGCCCGAAATGAGCGCTTATGAAGTTACAGATGCGTTACTTGAAGCCATTGCTGCGGACCGTTTTGATGGGATTTTATTAAACTTTGCAAATCCTGATATGGTCGGTCATAGTGGGATGCTCGAGCCTACTATTCGTGCGATTGAAGTAGTCGATGAATGTTTAGGACGTATAGTTGATGCATTAATTGCTAAAGGTGGGGCAGCTATTATCACGGCAGATCATGGCAATTCAGATGAAGTATTAACGGTTGCCGGTGAACCAATGACTGCACACACAACGAATCCCGTACCTGTAATTGTAACGAAAAATGGAATTGATTTACGTGAAGATGGTATCTTAGCAGATCTTGCGCCAACCATGTTACACTTATTAGGAATTAGTCAACCGCCTGAAATGACAGGTAAAACATTACTGAAAGCTGAGGAGATTTAAACATGCCAATTATTACTCAAATACAAGCTCGTGAAGTATTAGATTCTCGCGGAAATCCAACTATTGAAGTAGAAGTATTTACAGAAAGCGGCGCTTTTGGTCGTGCAATAGTACCTTCAGGCGCTTCTACTGGTGAACATGAAGCCGTAGAACTACGTGATGGCGATAAAGATCGTTACCTCGGTAAAGGGGTGCTTAAAGCCGTAGAAAACGTTAATGTCGTGATCGCAGAAGAACTTGAAGAAAAATTCACTGTATTAGATCAAGTATCAATAGATCAAGCGATGATTGAGTTAGATGGTACTGAAAATAAAGGCAAACTAGGAGCTAACGCAATCCTTGGAGTTTCAATTGCCACTGCCCATGCAGCAGCTGACTTTTTAGATATCCCGTTATACCAATACTTAGGTGGCTTTAACGCGAAACAACTTCCAGTTCCAATGATGAACATCTTAAATGGTGGTGCTCATGCTGATAATAATGTTGATATTCAAGAATTTATGGTAATGCCAGTAGGGGCAAAAACTTTCCGCCAAGCACTTCAAATGGGCGCTGAAATTTTCCATAACTTGAAGTCTGTATTGAAAGATAAAGGATTGAACACAGCAGTAGGAGATGAAGGTGGATTCGCTCCTAACTTAGCGTCAAATGAAGAAGCGATCACTACGATTTTGACTGCTATTGAAAAAGCAGGATACAAACCAGGCGAAGAAATTTTGCTTGCAATGGATGTTGCCTCTTCTGAGTTCTTCAATAAAGAAGATGGAAACTACCATCTAGTTGGTGAAGGAATCGTCAAAACGTCTGCAGAAATGGTTGCATGGTATGAAGAGCTTTGCGACAAATATCCGATCGTTTCAATTGAAGATGGTTTAGATGAAAATGACTGGGCTGGACATAAATTATTGACAGAACGCTTAGGCGATCGTGTTCAACTAGTTGGTGACGATTTATTCGTTACAAACACAACGAAACTTTCTAGAGGGATTGAAGAAGGTGTTGCTAACTCAATCTTAATCAAAGTTAACCAAATCGGTACTTTAACAGAAACATTTGATGCGATTGAAATGGCGAAACGTGCTGGATATACAACAGTAATTTCTCATCGCTCTGGTGAATCTGAAGATTCAACGATTGCTGATATCGCAGTTGCTACAAACGCTGGCCAAATTAAAACGGGTGCACCGTCACGATCTGACCGCGTTGCGAAATATAACCAGTTACTTCGCATTGAAGATCAACTTTATGAAACTGCTCAATATTTAGGAATGAAAACTTTCTATAACTTGAAAAAATAAAGACGTGAGCCGCACACTCTTTTGAGAAAGTGCGGCTTTTTTACAGTTATGGCAAAGCCGATTAAATTTTAAATTAGATGAAATCTATTAAATAACTCTTGTTCTTCAAATTATCTGACAGAATTCTTAATGAATTTCTCTCAGCTTATTGTACTTGTCTCTATAATTTGGTAAAATAGTTCTTGTTGTGATGTTTCTGATCAGGAGGTGGAACAAATGCATGCGTTTTTATTGACTTTACTCGTCATCGTTTCGCTAGCATTAATCGTTGTTGTGTTGTTACAATCAGGGAAAAGTGCAGGTTTATCAGGTGCCATCTCGGGCGGAGCTGAGCAACTTTTCGGGAAGCAAAAAGCAAGAGGAATTGATCTTGTCTTGCACCGTGTAACGATTGTATTAGCTGTGTTATTTTTTATTCTGGCAATTGCCGTAACCAAATTATAATCAACATTCAAACCGCCTGACCGACTGAACTGGTTAGGCGTTTTCTTGTTTTTATAGCCATTGGGATAAGTTGGATATTATGAATAACTTACATATGTGTGGTTTAACAACAACCAGTTAATCACAAACTCAATTGGAAACAGCATTAACTATTGTTGTTTAATACTGCACGCTATGCTATTTTCTATTATTGGAGGTTTTTTGAATGCGAATCGCGCAACCCAAACCGTTCTTTTTTGAAGCGGGTAAAAGAGCCGTATTATTGTTACATGGTTTTACGGGGAATTCGTCAGATGTACGTATGCTTGGTCGGTTTTTAGAAAAAAACGGCTATACATCACTGGCGCCTCATTATAAAGGACATGGAGTTCCACCCGAAGAATTAATCCAGACAGGACCGAAGGATTGGTGGAAAGATGTGATGCGCGGATATGATCAATTAAAAGCTGCAGGCTATGAAGAAATTGCAGTTGCTGGATTATCATTAGGCGGTGTCTTTTCATTAAAATTAGGGTATACCTTACCTGTAAAGGGAATTGTGACGATGTGTGCACCTATGTCGATGAAAACGACAGAACTTATGTATGAAGGTGTTATTAAATATGCAAGAGATTATAAGCGTTATGAAGGAAAAGACCTATCACTTATCGAAGAAGAAGTAGAAGCTCTTCAACGTAAGTCGATGGATTCATTACCAGAATTACGAAACCTAGTTTATGACGTTCGTGACCATGTGGATCATGTGTATGCTCCATTGTTTGTTGTCCAAGGCCGTCAAGATACCGTCATAGAAGTAAACTCGGCTAATATCATTCATGACGAGGCAGAGTCATTTGAAAAACGTATAAAATGGTATGAAAAATCAGGTCATGTGATAACACTCGATAAAGAAAAAGAGCAATTACATGAAGATATATTAGAATTTTTACAGACACTAGAGTGGCAGGAGTAAAACCCGCCTCACTCGCACACGCTATAATAAGGAGGGATTAAAGATGGAACATAATTTACAACAACGTTTACTTGATTTCATGCGTGAAGAAGAATATCATCCATTGACTGTCCAAGAAATTGAAAGTCAGTTTGGTTTTGAAGATGCAGATGAATTTAAAGAGTTAGTTAAGACATTAGTACGTCTAGAAGAAAAAGGATATGTGATTCGCTCAAAATCAAATCGCTATGGTGTTCCTGAAAGAATGAATTTACTAAGAGGTAAATTTATTGGTCACGCAAAAGGATTTGGATTTGTTGCACCGGATGAAGCAGGGATGGATGATATTTTTATTCCTCCTACTGAAGTAAACGGAGCAATGAACGGCGATATCGTCTTGGTCCGTGTTTCAACTGCTAGTTCAGGAGACCGTCGAGAAGGATCTATTACAAAAATTGCAGAACGCGGTATTTCTAAAGTGGTGGGTCAGTTCCAAGACAACAAAGGTTTTGGCTTTGTTCTTCCAGATGATAAAAAAATCTCAATGGATATTTTTATTGCAAAAGAAGATACTCTTGGCGCGGCTGATGGACATAAAGTAGTTGTAGAGATTACGGGATGGCCTGAAGGACGTAAATCGGCAACTGGAATGGTCACACAAATTCTTGGTCATAAAAATGATCCAGGTGTAGATATTTTATCGATCATTCATAAACATGGCATCGAAATTGATTTCCCACAAGAAGTTATCRATCAAGCAAATGCTGTTCCCGATGAAATTGATGAGGCCGAATTAGAAGGCCGACGCGATTTGAGAGATGAAGTTATCGTGACGATTGATGGTGCGGATGCAAAAGACTTGGATGACGCTGTTACGGTTACGAAAAATCCGGATGGTACATATAAACTTGGCGTTCACATTGCGGATGTTAGTCATTACGTAACTGAAGGCTCACCAATGGACACAGAAGGTTATGATCGTGCGACAAGTGTTTATTTAACAGACCGAGTAATTCCAATGCTACCACATCGATTATCTAATGGTATTTGTTCATTGAATCCGAAAGTAGATCGATTAACTTTATCATGTGAAATGGTTATAGATGGTACAGGGAACGTGGTTTCACACCAAATTTTCCAAAGTGTAATCAAAACAAAAGAGCGTATGACGTATACAGATGTCTATAAGATTGTGGAAGAAAAAGATGAGGCGTTGATTGAACGTTACCGTGATTTAGTTCCGATGTTTGAACTAATGGCTGAACTTGCTGCAATTTTGCGCGAAAAACGTGCAAAACGTGGAGCTATCGATTTTGATTTTAAAGAATCAAAAGTCATTGTAGACGAGAAAGGTTGGCCGACAGATGTTGTGATTCGAGAACGTACTGTGGCTGAACGTTTGATTGAAGAGTTCATGTTAGCGGCTAACGAAACAGTGGCTGAACATTTCCACTGGATGGAAGTTCCATTTATTTATCGTATACATGAAGATCCAAAACCTGAGAAACTTCAACGCTTCTTCGAATTCATTACGAACTTCGGATTAGTTGTTAAAGGATCTGGTAATGAAATTCACCCAAGAGCTTTACAAGAAATTGTAGAGTCAATTCAAGGAATGCCTGAAGAACCTGTAATCTCGACGATGATGCTTCGTTCATTGCAACAAGCTCGTTATTACTCGGAGAGTCTTGGTCACTTTGGTTTATCAACCGATTATTATACGCATTTCACATCACCAATACGTCGCTATCCTGATTTAATTGTGCACCGATTGATTCGCACGTACTTAATTAATGGGGATGTATCGAAACCGACCGTAGCTCATTGGGATGCAGTTATGCCTGAAATTGCTGATCATACGTCAGATCGTGAACGCCGTGCAGTGGAAGCAGAACGAGATACTGAATCACTGAAAAAAGCACAATTCATGTTAGATAAAATTGGCGAAGAGTTTGAAGGGATTGTTAGTTCAATCACAAACTTCGGGATGTTTATTGAGCTTCCGAATACTATTGAAGGACTTGTTCACGTTAGTAATATGACTGATGATTATTATCGTTTTGATGATCGTCAAATGATGATGATAGGTGAACGTGCAGGCAAACAGTATCGTATTGGTGATGAAGTAACGGTTCGTGTTACTGCTGTAAAACCTGAAGAATCTGCAATCGATTTTGAAATCGTCGGTATGACTAAAGCTTTCCAACGTACACGTAAAGAAGCACCAAAAGTCTTCCATGCAACCCGTAAAGAAGGTTCAGGAAGACGCTCATCGGACAATTCTAAGCCTGGTCAGAAAAAAGAAGTAAAACAAAAGAAAAAGTTTTATGAAGGCATTGCGAAGAAACAACAGGGTCAAGGTCGTAAAAGAAAGAAAAAGTAAGAAAATGGAGCGGCGAGTAGCCGCTCTCTTCTAAACAGCGGGGTGAAATCAGATGCCAAAAGGCGAAGGAAAAGTGGTTTCGCAAAATAAAAAAGCGAATCATGATTATTTTATTGAGGAAACAATGGAAGCAGGAATTGTGCTCCAAGGAACCGAAATAAAATCAGTACGTAAAGGGAAAGTTCAATTAAAGGATGCGTTCGTGCGCATTAGAAACAACGAAGCGTGGATTTCGAATATGCATATCAGTCCTTATGAGCAAGGAAATCGGTTTAATCATGAACCGTTGCGCTCTCGTAAACTATTACTTCATAAAAAACAAATTAACGAGTTAATAGGTTTATCAAAACAAGATGGTTTTTCGATTATTCCAATCAAAATGTATTTAAAAGATGGCTTTGCTAAAGTGTTAATTGGCTTAGGAAAAGGGAAAAAGAATTACGACAAACGTGATGATTTAAAGAAAAAAGAAGCGAAGCGTGATATCGAACGTGCCTTCAAATCTCGTAACCAAGAATGAAACTACTTGAAGTTTGACCATTTTTGTCTTATAATAAGAATACAACTTGCCAGATGTACATGTAGTTCACCCGAACTTCCATTAAGAGTTCAAGGAGGAACAAAAACTAGCTTAGCTAATTTTTGAGAATGCCTTTTTGATCATCCTATATTAAGGGGACGTTACGGATTCGACAGGGATGGTCTGAGCTTAAGTTGCGCGTCGGAGGGCTCGGCTCCGTATCAACGGCACTTTATAATAACTGGCAAAAACCAAAACCTAGCATTCGCAGCGTAAGCTGACGATGTTGCTTGTCTTGGCCATCGCCCATGTGGTCATGTACGAGCTCACTTTTAGTGGGATACGATCGTCGGTGCGACTTGAGTCGACGATAAGAGATTTCCAAGTTAGCGCACAAGACGCCCGCTTGTCGGCATAATGCTGCGCGAAATTTAATAGGCAAGATACACGCGTAGAAGCTTAAGTGTTGGAGTTTCTGGACGCGGGTTCGATTCCCGCCGTCTCCATATTACGAAATCAGATGATTTCATACAGTGTCAAAACCCTTGGTATTCAAGGGTTTTTTCTTTTTGTCTATATCATCTAGTTTCAATGAGTATTAACCGAACGTAGTCACCCACTACATTTCAATGTAGCTGGCGAACTTCAGTATTGCCTCTTCTTTTGCTTTCTTCGTAACGTGTGCATCGAAAACTATTCCTAATATCATCCCGACAATGCCCATCTAGAAAAATAGTACGTTCATTATGTTCACCATCCTTTGGTTCCATTTTGGAAATATGTTGAAAAATATACACAATAAAAAAACAGACAACTTTATTTGTCGTCTGTTTTATCTTCTGCTTTTTGTTTGCGTTATCTTGCCTTCAAGCTGAGATAATTGGTACTTATAAATTTAGACTTGAAGGTAGGCTGCAAATGAATGACGGTCAAATTGTTACAAAAATGGGGAACCGCAATCCTAAAATATAATATTCCTTTATCAACAGGGGTAACATTTAATAAATAGTATATGGACATGATAAGTTATAAATGTATACTTATTAAGTAAGTTGAATGGTCAGACGTTCAACCTTTTAATAATATAACTTTATGGAGGCATTAAATGAATTATTTAATCTCAATCGTAGGCATAATTGTTGTTCTGGGTCTTGCCTGGGTTGCAAGTAACAATCGTAAAGAAATAAAAATAAGACCAATTATCCAGATGATCATAATTCAGTTAATATTAACCTTTATATTACTGAATACCAAATTTGGATTGATTCTTATTGAAGGAATCGCAGCTGTGTTTACAAAATTACTAGATTACGCTAATGAAGGAATCAATTTTGTATTTGCCGGCATTGCGAATGAAGGACAAGCTCCTTTCTTCTTAACTGCTTTACTTCCGATCGTATTCATTTCGGCTCTGATTGGAATTCTGCAGCACATTAAGGTTCTTCCTTTCATTATGAAATGGCTTGGCTGGGCAATCAGTAAAGTAAACGGCATGGGTAAATTGGAATCTTACAATGGAGTAGCATCTGCTATTGTTGGACAATCTGAAGTATTTATTACTGTAAAAAAACAGCTTGGACAATTATCCCCTCAACGTCTATATACACTAAGTGCATCAGCGATGTCTACAGTATCGATGTCTATTGTCGGAGCTTATATGACGATGATTGAACCGAGATATGTCGTAACTGCAATCGTGATTAATTTATTTGGAGGATTCATCATTGCTTCAATCATTAATCCTTACTCTGTAACCGATGAAGAAGATCTCCTTGTTGTGCAAGAAGAAAAACAAAGCTTCTTTGAAATGCTTGGCGAATATATTATGGATGGATTCAAGGTTGCAATCGTGGTTGCGGCGATGTTAATTGGATTCGTTGCACTAATGGCAGGAATAAATAACTTATTTGATATGATATTTGGAGTCACGTTCCAAGCAATTATTGGATATGTCTTTGCTCCATTTGCGATTTTAATGGGTATCCCTGTTTCAGAATCAGTAACAGCAGGCGGTATTATGGCTACCAAACTAGTTACAAACGAATTTGTAGCGATGCTTTCATTAAATGATTTAGCGTCAAATCTGAGTGAACGATCAATCGGAATCATTTCAGTTTTCCTTGTTTCATTTGCAAACTTCACTTCAATTGGCATCATCTCAGGTGCTGTAAAAGGTCTTCATGAAAAACAAGGAAACGTTGTAGCACGATTCGGCTTGAAACTTTTATACGGAGCAACGTTAGTGAGCGTATTATCAGCGATTATTGTGAGTTTTATCCTATAGTTAGAAAAAGTGTCATCCAAAACCCTAATAAAAGCAACATCCCAGCGAATGCTTATAAGTATTCCTGGGACATAAAAGAACGGGATACGAATTTTAATATTTTATCTCCATTCTCGTCTTACTGTAAAGATTACCAAAGAACCTTCTAAATCAATTATGATTAGGAGGTTTTTTTGTGTCTAAAAAATCAGGTGTCTTTAATATTTCCAATTTGCGTATAGGACGGTGTACCCTATTAGGTGAAAAAGTAAAATCGTTGGAACGTTTTTACTTTTTCACCTAAATGCACGTTTTTTCATCTATGGCATTCAAATAAGTGATTTTTTAATAAAAAGAATCTTAATAATCATCATGTTGATTTCCGCTATGACCGGACGCTTTCCGGGGGAATGGCTTCAGCCTCCTTATTCGCTAACGCTCTCTGCGGGGTCTTCTGCTCATGCTATTCCCCCCAGGAGTCGCCGGTCTTCGCTCCAATCAACAATGAAGTAAAACTTTAAAAGCTACAATTACTGAAGATAATTCAGGATTGTGGTTTTTTGTTGTTTTATGATGTCCCTGCCCTGCCCATATGCTCCCAAAATTGCAGCTAACACAAGGAAGTTTTTCATAAGATATCCTAAAAGATAACAAAAAAAATCGATATAACATTCAAAAAATTTGTGTTAGAATAAAATATCAGTCTATTTAAAGTTAAAATAAGTACACATTATTTTAACGGGGAGAAGTGATTGTGCGTTTTTTATGCGTGTTTTAAGAAAATTTTGGGGGATGGTAGAATGAAAAATTTATTTGTTAAATGGAATCAAGTGAGCCTTGTAAAAAGGATTATGATTGGTATTATTGTCGGTCTTATCTTAGCTTTAACAGTTCCTAAAGCCGCAAGTTGGATCTCCATTTTCGGTTCTTTATTTGTCGGTGCATTAAAGGCAGTTGCACCAATATTAGTATTATTCTTAGTGATGCATGCGATTGCCGTACATAAAAGTGGTAAGAAAACGAATATGAAATCGATTCTTGGTCTTTATGCTATTGGTACATTCCTAGCTGGGGCTGTCGCTGTAGTTGCAAGCTTTTTGTTCCCAGTTACATTAACACTGACAACAGGAGCAGGAGACATATCTCCACCAGAAGGTATTGTTGAAGTTATTCAAACATTACTATTTAACTTAGTTGCTAATCCAATTGATGCAGTAGTAAATGCTAACTATCTAGGTATATTAATGTGGGCAATCGTTCTTGGGATTGCATTAAAAAATGCGAATCAAAATACGAAAGACATGTTAGGTAATTTTTCGGATGCAATCACTAAAATAGTACAATGGGTGATTAATTTAGCACCGCTTGGTATTATGGGGCTTGTTTTTAGTGCAATTGTAACAAGTGGTCTTTCTGCTTTACTTGATTACGGTAGATTAATTTTAATTCTAGTTGGATGTATGTTGTTTATCGCACTTGTAGTGAATCCGTTAATCGTATTCATCTATACACGAAAAAATCCTTATCCACTTGTTTTAATGGTTTTAAGAGAAAGTGGTATTACGGCATTCTTTACACGTAGTTCAGCTGCAAATATTCCGGTAAATATGAAATTATGTGAAAAACTAGGCTTAGATGAGGATACTTATGCAGTGTCAATCCCTCTAGGTGCTACAATTAATATGGCTGGTGCAGCCGTTACAATTGCTGTACTAACTCTTGCAACAGTAAATACGCTTGGTATTGAAGTAGATTTTGTGACTGCACTTATGCTTTCTGTTGTAGCAGCTATCTCTGCTGCAGGTGCATCAGGTGTTGCAGGCGGATCACTATTACTTATCCCACTAGCATGTAATTTATTTGGAGTTCCAAATGATATTGCAATGCAGGTTGTTGCTGTTGGTTTTATCATCGGTGTTGTTCAAGATTCTTGTGAAACTGCACTGAATTCTTCTTCTGACGTACTGTTCACAGCTACAGCTGAGTATGCTAAAGAACGTAAAGAAGGTACGGTAGTTTCTATGAAATCTTAGGATCTACGACTCTATCAAAAAGAATATAGAAGCTTAACTATTGATCTGATCTAAAGCTCCATAAAGGTATTCATTTGATTGAATTCGATTAATGAAGATTTAAAAGCCGCGATTACCGAGGAGGACTCGGTGATCGTGGCTTTTTGGTTGTGTTATGATTTATCCGCCCTGTGTCTGTGTAGTGGCAGATGCTTCTTTGATTCTTGCTGCTGATTCTTCTGAGATGGCTGCAATTTCCTGAACTTTGTCATTTACTTCACTTGCCGTTTCTTAGATGTCTTTCATTAAGTATAGTACGTTTGTGATGTCGAATGTAAAGCTTATATTATTCCATAAAAGGGGACGTTATGGATTCGAACAGGGATAGTCTGAGCCTGAGTTGCGCGTCGGATACTCGGCTCCGTTAAAACGGACTTTATAATAACAGGTAAAACAAACAACAACTTAGCATTCGCAACGTAAGCTCGGATCTGCTCTATACATCCATCGCCCATGTGTCTAGGTAAAGCTCAACTTTAGTGGGATACGGTTGGTAGTGCCACTTGAGCTACCAACAAGAGACTCTCAAGTTAGCGCACAAGACGCCCGCTTGTCGGCATAATGCTGCGCGAAATTTAATAGGCAAGATACACGCGTAGAAGCTTAAGTGTTGGAGTTTCTGGA
>NZ_JBFUKT010000053.1:0-19621 GCF_056400705.1 Paenisporosarcina sp. P5_A11 | reverse complement strand
GCGCCAATCCACAATAATTGGCTCTTGCGTTTCACGGTGGAATAAAGACGTTTTACCGATGTACAACATTTCACTGTCTTCACCGTCTTTTTGGAAATGTATGCGCGCAAAATAAGGTTTTTGCTGAATGGCTTCTAATCCCTCTTTTTGAGAACGAGCCATTTCGAAAAACCGAGCGTTTGTTAAAATGTTCATATAACTTAAACTTGAATCTAAGTAGTCGAGATCAGCCATCGCATGACGAATATTTTCTTGAGCAGATTTCACATCTCGTTTAGATTCGTCGAGTAACTGTTGCATGTATTTTTTGGTGTAGGTCAGGCGCTCTTGCTCTTGCTCAAAATCAGGATGTTTCTGTGTCATACAGTCCTCCGATATGAAGAATTTTGCGTCCTGCAAAGTGATGAAATGAAGATGTTGGGGTTTGAAAACAGAATAGAATCGTAACATAGTTTAATAACTCATTGCAATAAGAATTTTCGAAAAATTCAAGTAGTATATTAAAGTTTACTTGCTCATGTCATAATACAGATAGCCTAGTTGAGTGAAAGCAGAGAATAAAGGAGATTTTATGATGGACAGAAAATCATTAGACAACGGACAAAACCGTGCGGCACAAGGGGAATCGGGATTACATACAAATTTCAAAGAAGAAATGACATACGGGGAATACCTTCATTTAGATAAACTGTTAACAGCACAAGATGGGTTAAGTGATCACCACGACGAAGCTTTATTCATCATTATCCATCAAGTTTCTGAGTTGTGGATGAAACTCATCTTGCACGAACTTCGCGCAGCGATTACGAATATTGAAAAAGATGATTTACAGCCAGCATTTAAACAGCTTGCACGAGTATCGAAGATTCAAACTCAAATAATTCAAGGATGGGATGTTTTATCCACATTAACTCCTGCCGAATATATGGAGTTCCGCTCGTCACTTGGAAATGCTAGTGGTTTTCAATCATATCAATACCGTATGATCGAGTTTGCGCTTGGCTATAAAACAAAGCATGTATTGAAAATTTACGAAAAAGACGAAGATTTACTGAACACCCTAACGGATGCTTTCCATCAACCTGGACTATACGATGCGGCGATTCGCAAGCTAGCACGTGCAGGCCTACCTATAGATGAAGCCATTCTTACGCGTGATGTATCTACTCCGTATGAACCAAATGCTAGTGTTTTAGCAGCATGGACGACCGTATATCGAGATGTCGATACTTACTGGGAGTTGTATCAATTAGGAGAGAAACTCGTAGATATTGAAGACTGGCTTCAACAATGGCGTTTCCGTCATATGAAAACTGTGGAAAGAATTATCGGATTTAAGCAGGGGACAGGGGGATCATCAGGGGTCAATTACTTGAAAAAAGTTTTAGACCAATATTTCTTCCCAGAACTTTGGACATTGCGCACAGAAATTTAAGGAGGTTTTAGGTATGAAAATATATGCCCACCGCGGTGCATCTGGCACGCATCCTGAAAATACACTCGCTGCATTCGAAGAAGCTGCTCGTCTTGCAATTCATGGTGTCGAGCTGGATGTTCATTTATCAAAAGACGGTGAGTTAGTTGTCATTCACGATGAAACAATCGATCGCACTTCAAACGGAGTGGGATATGTCAAAGACCTAACACTTACTGAATTACGTGCTTATGATTTCGGAAGTTGGTTTAATGAAGAATTTGCAAGGGAATCAATTCCAACTTTAGAAGAGGTATTAAAGATATTTCAACAAACAACACATCATGTGAATATTGAATTGAAATCAGACATTTTTCCTTATGAAGGAATGGGAGAGAAAGTTCTATACTTGGTAGAAAAAATGGGGATGTCTGATCGAGTGTTAATTTCGTCATTTGATCATGAAGCCGTTCGGAATTTCAAAAAATTAGCTCCCCACATAAAAGTGGCTATATTGACTATGGATGTGCTTGTGGATGCATATGATTACGCCCGTATTGTTCCAGCAGATGCTCTGCATATCTATTTGCCATCTGCGCATCGCAAGACGACCAAAGAAGCTTTACTCAAAGGTGCGATAATTCGCGTGTTTACCGTAAATGATGAGGTCAATGCACATGCTTTGGAAAAACGAGGGGTACATGCGATATTTACTGATTTTCCTGAAAGAATGAAGTCGGTGTTAGAAAGTGGGGAAGTTTGAGGGGGATGTCCCTTAAATGTACTCATATTTAAATAACCTCTAAATGAAAAACTCAAAACAAAAAAGGGAATCTCCAATCACTGGAGATTCCTTTTTTATATAAGTATTAATTCTGTTGTTGTTCCACTAATTCTCGTACCTCAGACTCAAACTGTGGTGTGTCGATTGTATTTTCATCGTAAGAGTATTCGTCAAGGTCATAATAATATTCATTACCTAAAGAGTCTGTGTATACCAGCAGGTAATAATCATCATGATCCTCAATATCAACTTTTGCATAAACCAAATTATTGGTTCCTTTTGACAAGTTTTTTTCTATGAAATCTTCATATTCATCACTATATTCATTATCAAATACATAAAGTGAAAGTTTTACAGGATCATTTACGTTTAGTTCTAAATTGAGATGCGTGTATGGAGAACTATTATCTTCTAATGATGTGAAAGAGTAGTTTTGCTCAATTAGCCAGTCTGGATCATCACTGGAAATTTTCCCAGTAATAGTTATTTCTTTACCTGCATTATTAATTGCCTTTATTTTATAAGTGTATACATCCCCGTTGACATGATTATCATCGTCATCATACCCATCCCATTCAAAGGAATTAATCCCTTTGGTCGATGTTTTTCCTACCATAATCGTTCGTAACTTAGTGTTCCCGTCATAAATTTCAACGGTCACTTTTGCTGGCTGGGATAATTTATAGTATACCTCTGCTGTTACATCATATTTCCATTGCACTGTAGTTGGGTATTCAATTTCAATTGGCTTGTTCCAATCCTCTAATGTGAAAAGAGCTGATTTCACAGTTGCTTTATTTCCTGCAACATCACGAAGTTCAATCAAATAGTTATATTTACCCTCATCAACAAATTGTTTTTGTTCATTTTTCCCATCCCAAGTTAATGCCAGAGCACCTTTTTTCATGTTTTTGTTGTTGATGAGCTTTTTAATTTTGACTCCTTTGTCCGTTGTTATATAGGCGGTCAAATAAACTGTTTCATTGACATCGATTTTGCCGATGTTTTTTACTGCTCCGTCCATTTTGAAAATAGCTGGTGTCAAAGATGTTTGACCCTTTGGACTGCTAGAGTCAACTGTTATCGCAAATTTACGAGAAGTGCCTTTGAGTTTATTAGCATCAATAACAGACATTGCAAGGCTGTAGGAGCCATCACTGACTTTTTTGCCTTTACTGGTTTTACCATCCCATACAATCGATTTCTTACCCGCTGAAACAGAAGTATTGTTAAGAATGGTTTTAATTACTTTATTATTTTTATCTTTAATTTGTGCAGTAATCTTGGCGTTTTTATTTAGTTCATAAGGGATTGTTAATTTTCCTTTAATAGGAGGTGAATAGATTGCTGATCCAGTAATCTTAATAGAAGGAACAACTTTATCTACAACTTTTAAAGCGGCACTTTTGTATACATTATTACCATTCCCGTTTACCTTAGCAACAATCTTATAAGTACCTCCAGCAGCATAAGTTCCATTATCTAGAGTGCCGTTCCATGATGAAGAAACCTTCCCGCCTGACCAAGTTTTGTTTGTAATCAGTTTTTTAACGGTCGTGCCTTTCGAGTTTTGAACATAAAGAGATACTTTTGAACCTTTGAATGCGCTAAATGCAATCGTTTTTTTATTTGAGCCGGTCATAGTAAAAGGTCCAGATGACAAAGTGATATTGGAAATAGGGGAAGAGGTATTTTGAAGTGCTTTGTATGCATCTATACGTCCATATCCATATAAGTAATCCCAACCTGTTCTCCATAAATCGACAGAAGATTTTTGGAGAACGGTTTCCGCCTGCTCAGCTGTCATAAGAGGATTCTTAGAAAGAATTAGAGCGGCAACTCCGGCAACAACAGGGGATGCCATTGAAGTACCATCCATTGAACTGTATTTACTGCCATTAATAGTAGAGTAAATATCTTCACCAGGTGCCGCAAAATCAATACTATTTCCATAGTTAGAAAAGTCAGTAATTTGATCTCTGCTGTCAGTTGCACTGACACCAATAACTCCATCTAGCGAAGCCGGATACGTTTCATCGTAGGAATCGTCATTCCCAGCTGCAGCAACAATCAAAACTCCTTTTGATTTAGCATACTCGGTAGCATAGTGTAAGTCATAACTATAGTAGTATCCTCCAAGGCTCATATTAATGATGTCTGCATCGTGGTCAGCAGCATATCTAATAGCATTGGCTACATCATACATATTCGCCCCTGCACCCCTAAAAACATTAATAGGCATAATTTTCACATTCGGTGCAACTCCGGCTCCTCCGGATTTATTTAAAGTAGCAGCTATAATACCTGCTACATGGGTCGCGTGGTCATCAGGAGTAAAGGTTTTCCCTCCTGTAACAGCATTGTATGGGGAAACTATCTTACCTTTTATGTCAGGATGGTTTGTTTGCACACCGCCATCGATAACTGCAACGATTACAGAAGAGGCACCTTTCGTTTGATCCCAGGCCTTTGAAGCTTGGATTTTCTTTAAATGCCATTGCTTCGAATACATGGGATCCTTCGGTGTAAAACTATTTGTCACTTGGTAGTTTGGCTCTACATATTCTATCTGATTATGTTTTAATAAGTCTTCTGCCACTTTAGACAGATCAGAATTTTTTGGAATAGATACAAGAGTAAAATTCCCAGTGTCTTGAGTTGAAATTTTTGTTAAATCTTTAGAATCTAAAATTTCCGTTTTTTGATTCTCTGTAACTGAAACTTTGAATTTGACAATCAATTGTCTAACTTCAAATTCCTTAGATTCATCAAAACGTGAGTCCGTGTTAAATTTTGAAATCTCAGGTGTTACCTTTATTTCTTCTGCTTCAGAAAGCGAAGCGGGCAGCAAAAAACAAAGTAAAGTCATTAATAAAAACCCGATTTTTTTCATAGTACTTAATCCTCCTACAACATTCTATTACTAGTAAATATATCATAGTTTAACGACACGTAAATGGAACAGCTAGGAAATATTTACAAGTGTATATTTTATTATAAGTTACGCTTGATTATGTATTTATTAATGAAAAATTAATGAAACTAAACTTGTTCTATTTATAGAATTAGTACATACGTAAGCCATGTTTTCAACGTGATTGAGTTATCATTGATCACTAACTGAAAAAATCCTTATTTCCCTTCGAGTAGGGAAATAAGGATTTTTATTTTAAAGCGATAAGAAGTAGGGTGTCATTGCTTGGTTACCATTTTGCGTTATGATCTTCTATACTCCCTAGTAATTGAGTTATAGCAAGACGTGAGCCATCTTGTAAATAAACCACACCGTTATAATAACCAACCATTTGATACACATTAGACTTAACGAGGCGAGCGTTTAGTTTTGATTCGCGTTTGAAAAACGGAGTAAATGTTAGATTCACATCTTGAGAAAACTTTGATTTAATATGCCACGGTTTCATGAAGTCTGTTTCATCATGGGTGAAAATAACATCTTCTGAGATTTTCGACATTTTCCCATTAACAAAAACAGCATTTTCGGTCATTCCTGTACCATCTGTCCATTTCCCGCCGAAGTTAAGAGCTATACGCTTATGTCCTACACGTTGGGAAGCCATCGCCCAGTGCCAAGAAGCGGTTCTTGGCCAAACACCACGACCGTAATCAAGTATCGCGTAGCTTTCTTCTGGATTAAATAAATAGCGTTTGTCTCCAATTTTTACAAATCCTCGTGTCGGCAGTGTGTGATGTTTTGCTGTATGTTGAAATAATTGACGATTCCAAGGAATCACCACATTCAGCGAATCGTCGCCTTCAGGATGTTCTATGTGCAAATCAGCATGAAGCAAATCGCCATCAAAATTTGAAATCGTTACGGCCATATGAGTTTCATTTTGCATATGTAAAAGTTGAACACTCATCTCATTATTTGAAAACTTCACGGTTTCTAAAACTTGATTGGGCATATGCACTCGTTGTCCAAGTGGAATAGTGACTGTCTTTTCAAAAAAGCGCTGAGTTTCATAATCTAAGAAATAGACACAGCAAATGGTCGCATAATCTATATGGCGTATGGTGGCTGAGAACAAAATGTCTTCACCGTAAACACACCAATAATTCCATTTTTTCTTACGCATGAAATGACCAGATAAATTACTATCAATTAACGGTTTTCGTGAAAAACCGATGGCAGCAGGATTTAAATTTCCTTTTGAATCACATAAAGATATTGGTGCTAGGATCTCACGTTCTGCGTGTTGTTGTACTTTTTGCATCTCGCCACCCTCTCGCCTATTGAATCATCACTTAATATTGCTATATAATACTTATTGTACCAAAGATATTCATGAAGGGGTATTAGCTGGAAAAGAATCAAGCATACAGTGTGAAGGTTTTCTGTGTAACCAGATATACTCCATCAAATAATACGGGGCCGTAGTTTAACGGGAGAATGACACAATGGCATTGTGTAGGCGGCAGTTCGATTCTGCTCGGCTCCATACCTTGAATCAATCAAATTTTATGTTATATAAAAATCGAATTTGAGTGAAGCATAACTAGCATTTTCACTATTTCTGGATTACAGAATAGGGAAGTGCTATTTTTTTATTGAATTCGTATATCACAAACGTTTGACCTTGTTTAATATAAAGGTTACTTCTCTAAAAAACGAAGCTTTTTAATTGAAAAATGAATTTTTATTCATTAAATCTCGGATTTGCCTACCATTTAATCCTAAAAGACGAACATTAACTAGTTAATTAGAACTTAATATTCACCTTTTTGTTGAATGTCTTTTATAAGTTTGTTATATTATCAACATAATAATTTTAATATTATTCTCGTATATGCTCGGTAATATGGTCTGAGCGTTTCTACCTAGTTCCCAATGAAAGAACTGGACTACGAGTTAAAGTATTCGGTCGTTTGGCTTTTTTGCCACTACCATTTTATGATTTAGCATTAGCTTATTTTTGCTTCATTATTTTTACTTTAACTTTCGTAGGTCTAGAAGGTAGAAATCATTCTATTTTCTAGACTTTTTGCTATGGAAAAAATCTTCAAACACCAAGGAGGAAAACGGAAAGGAAAGTGACCATAGTCTTTCTCAAATATATTTCACCAGTTTTAATAATAGTTTGAAACTATCATCATCACATTGTTTTAAAGATAAAGAATGGTTCGGCCGGAGAGAATATTAGGACTAAGGAGAGATTTTTAATGAAAAACAATATCTTAAAAAAATACGCTTTATTAGGAATTATTGCTTTACTGTTAGTATCGGTATTAGCAGGTTGTAATTCAACTTCGAAAAATGAAACTGTTAAAGAAAATGATCAAAGACCAATTATGATTCAAGGTCCAATGCCAATAGAGGCGGAAAAATTTGCACAAAAGCTAGAAAATGTTAAAGAAGAAAAATCAGGGGATTTTGTATTTTACATAGGAACTTTAGATGATTACCCCGTAATCGTTGCAAAAACAGGTAAAGGAATGGAAAATACAGCAGCAGCTACAGCAGTGGCGATTGAAAAATATAACCCTGTAGCAATAATCAATCAAGGAACATCAGGTGGACATGATCCGAATTTAAACGTATTTGATATTGTTTTAGGAAAAAGAACGACAAACCTGGGTGCTTTAAAAACAGGTGATAAGGGAGAAAACGAAGGAATTGATCCAACTACATGGAAACCTATGGATTTGATGGCTTCTGAAGGAAGTGCAGGAGAAGATCCTGATGCTGAAAAAGCTCGTTTCTACGAGGGTGATAAGGAGTTACTCACAGCTGCTAATGCAGTTAAAGACAAATACTCTAAGGGGAAAGTTGTCGAGGGTACTATAGGTTCTGCAGACGTTTGGAATAATGAAGTTGATAGAATTAAATGGTTCCATACTAAGTTTGGAACATCTGTAGAAGAAATGGAGGGTGCAGCGGCAGCACAAATTGCTAAAGCTTATGATGTACCATTTTTGGGGATTAGAGTGTTATCTAATAACAAAGTGAATGGTGGTCAATACAACCCAGATACGGCAACTGCATGTCAGGAATATGTGTATGAAGTAGTTAAACAATATATATCTGCAATGCCAAGCGAATAATTTAATAAAATCACCTTGCTTAAGGTGTGTTTTCAAGAAAGAAACATTAGTTCTGCAGGTGTAAAAAACATGTTGGCAAAGTCATTTCAATTCCGATACTAAAGCACCTCCTTAATCTCTTGGATTAAGGAGGTGCTTTTTAATTTATGAGTCGATAAAGCAGACATGTTGTCAATATATGCTGAATTCAAAATAATTTCTTTTCAATGTAAGTTATTTACATTAATATAAAGATTATATCTTGGTTTTACTCATAATAATCATTCAACTACTGCATGGATTAAATTTCTAATGGGAGTGAAATATGAAGGAATCAAACACAAAATCCAAATTCACTAAACTTCAAAAAATTGTTTTAAGTATCGCTCTGTTAGGCTTAATAGGTTTTATTGTTTATAGTGTTTATGGTGAAAATCTTCCTATCATAAAAAAAGAAGGAACCATCACTGAAAAAGCAACTAAAGATGGTGGGAAAATCATTGAAGTAGATGAAGGAATTAAGGAACCAATAGAAGAAGAATTTCCTATGACGATGTTAGATTCTCAAATAGCTGACAAAATTCATGCAATGTCTCATCAAAAAATTGAAGCAAACGAAAAGTGGGGGTTTCTGCCTTTAACTACTGAGCGAGTAACTCGATTAATTGACGTAATTGAAACCAACAAGAATGAATATTCAAATTCAGGCTTGTACTTGAGAATTCTTACACGTTGGTCGGAAAATGATTTCTCAGAAATTGACCGAGATCACAATGAAATTTGGTCGCTACAAGGCGGCACTATTGGTCGAGCAACAGGCATTCTCAGCTATGAAGAAGAATTAGAGTATATTGAAAAATATTATGATTAAAAAAGGCACTCACGATTGTGAATGCCTTTTTTCTTGATTCTAAACTATATGTTGGAAACAAGAAACGAAATGGTGACTTGTGTGCGGAGTCCTAATTTGCTTTGGATGGATACTTTCCCGTGGTGTTATTCAATTATTTTAGGTGAGCATTAAGCTCAGACCAAATCCTTTTTCTTTGTTTGAGTAAAATGGCTCGCCCAACTTCTGATAACGCTCTTCCGGAATTCCCACACCATAATCGATTACATTTATTTCAATCATACCGCCGTCCAATTTAATGCCTATTTTCAGTGTTCCGCCCGCATCCATCGATTCGATTCCATTCTGAATAACATTAAAACAGGCTTGTTTAAGTAAACCTTCTTCGTTCCATTGCTTGAGTCTTAGAATGATAGTCTTCTTTTCCTTCTAATGAAAAATTTTTAGATAATTAAAAATATAATCAATATACATTAAGCATGTTTCGTCGAAATGAAGAAGTGTGATTTTGTAATAAAAATCGCTACTCAATAATGAATCTGAAATGGCGATTTGTATGGTTTAGCATGAAGTTAAATAATAGTAAAATTTTAGTGAAACTCATCTTGTAAAATGGTACATTAGATTCACGAATAGCTTTGCAGAAATTGCGAGGTAGCAAATTAAATAGATTGAAGGCAGGCGGACGGAATAGAATTTTTAGCATTTTCTTTAGCAGAAATTCCAAATGTGTTAATCACATTGGTTATTGCATTTACACTCCATGAATTCATGCATGCGTGGATGGCATCGTTTTTCGGTGATGACACGGCAAAAAATGCTGGACGAGTTACACTAAATCCACTCAAACACTTGGATGTATTTGGAACATTGTTAATTTTTATCGCAGGAATTGGTTGGGCAAAACCAGTACCAGTCAATAGTTCTTACTTTGCAACAAGACGTATCCAATCCATTATCGTAAGTTTAGTTGGACCTCTTAGTAATTTTGTTTTAGCATTTATTGGGTTCAGTATTATTTATTTTCTACCAGTAAACCATTCGTTCGAATCATTTCTTAACATTTTTGTTTCACTAAATGTGGTATTAGGTGTCTTTAATTTATTGCCGTTACCTCCATTAGACGGCTATCGAATTATCTCAAGCTTATTTCCAACGAAAATGCAGATGAAACTTAGACCTTTAGAAACCTACGGATCCATTGTATTTTTAGTGGTAATGTTAACACCCATTGGTGACCTCACTATTATTCCATTTATCAGCAATAGTATAGGTATCGTAATAAATTCGTTCTACTCATTTTATGAGTTATTCTTGCCATAATTTACTTATGAACCACTCATGAATTTCATGAGTGGTTTTGTCATTGTCAGGGAATAACGGTTGCATAAATCGATTTTGAAATACCTGAAAATGGTTATTATATTCGTCGTTTTATATCAAATTAAAAGCTCTTTTTGAAAAGGAGCTCAGTTCTTCGTCAAATTGGAACACCAGTACCACGATTCATTCTTCTATTTTATTCGATTGTTACATAATCTCTCATGAGGGGGAATTTACATGTACAATCGCCAGGCGGCTGTTCAATATGCAAATACATGGTGGAATTCAAATAATCCTGCTTATCCTGTCTTTGACGTTGATTGCACGAATTATATCTCGCAATGTTTAAGGGCAGGAGGGGCACCCATGCGCGGCTATCCAAGGCGCGATAAAGGCTGGTGGATAGGTGGGGGCACATGGAGCTTTAGTTGGAGCACATCGCACGGACTTCGTTGGTACTTAGATACGTCGACTGTTGGTTTGCAAGCTACAAAAGTAGCGAATGCCAGTGATTTACAATTAGGAGATGTCATTAGCTATGATTTTCAAGGTGATGGTCGTTTCGACCATACGACCATAGTGACGGGTTTTAATGGGAGGGAGCCATTGGTAAATGCCCATACAGCAAGTAGTCGGCAAAGAGATTGGCGATACACTTCTTCTCCAGCTTATTTAGATGAAACGAGCTATATATTTTTCCATATAAAAGATTCATTCACATGAAAAAAACCCTTGGGCTCCCAAGGGTTTTTTTCATGTAGAAAACACGTTTTAGTCTACTGCAGGTACATGCCATAGTGCAGCGATAGTGCCTTCACCAGCATGGACAGCAAGTACGGAGCTGATCTCTCCGATGCGCACTTCTAAATTCGGTGCTTTTGCTTGAATTAAGTTTTTCAATTCTTCCGCTTGAGACAACACATTTCCCTGCATAAGATCAATCGAGCGAACGCCATCTTTCTCGTAAGCATCAACTACTTTTTCTACTAAATAGTTAAGTGCTTTCTTTTGAGAACGCACTTTATCGAGTGCTTTTAATTCCCCTAATTCGTTTATATGAATGATTGGCTTCACTTGCAATAAGTTTCCTAAGAAAAATTGAACGCCACTCATGCGTCCACCTTTATAAAGTTGGTTTAAGTTACCGATTAAAATGTAATTTCTCAAGTTGGTTACTTCGCTTTGCAGCTTATCTGTAATTTCATGCAAATTTAGGCCACGTTCTTGTAAAACAAGCCCTCGTTCTACAAGTTTTGTAATCCCGGAAGATAAAGCTAAGGAGTCGACACATTCCATTTTAACTTCGGCAATTTCTGCACCTGATTTAGAGGAAGAAAGAGTTCCGCTCAATTTTGAAGAAACATGAATGGCTAAAATTGCTTCATAATTTTCGCTGATTTTTTCATACAGCTTGGCAAATTCACCAGCAGCTGGTTGTGAAGTTTTTGGGAATTCATCGGCATTGCGAATGCGGTCGTAAAGTTGATCCGATGTTAATTCGAGTCCATCCGCGTATTGTTCTTGTCCAAAATGAATCGTTAATGGCACAACGTGTACATCAGGGTGCGCAGCAAGAATATCGCTAACATAAGCGGTACTATCAACTACCCAAGCAATTGGTTTTTTTGTCATCAACTAAACATCCTATCTTTATTTGAGAATTTAATTATTTAATATTATATCATCAAAAGTAAGTATTATCTCACGATGGTCTTAAGGTTTTAATGAAATAAAGCTATTCATTTGATAATGTTATGAGCGTTTCCATTTTTGTTCATCAAAGGATTGTTGGAAATCAAAGCGGTGGCGATACAAAATCAATACAATTGCTACAATGATTGGCCATGCACTTTCGACTTCATTAAAGTAGAAAACTGATCCAATATACGCTAAATAACCGAAAATCATGCTGAGAGTAGCACTTCGAAAGAATGGAAAAACAAGAGAAAAGGCAACAATAAAAGCAATCGCAAATAGTAGATTAAATGTTAGTCCAATCCCAACAAAAGTTGCGATACCTTTTCCGCCTTTTCCTTTTAACCAGATGGGAAAAATGTGACCGCAAATTACAAGCAATCCTCCTAGTGCAACTGCCCATTCGGGATAACCGAGATAACGTCCCGCCAGAATAACTATTACGCCCTTTGAAGCATCACCCAAAAATGTAAATAGGAATGCGCCTTTACCGATTACTGCCCCTGCATTGCGTGCTCCTAAATTCCCACTACGATGATTGCGTAAATCAATTTTATAAAACTTCCCAACCCACCAGGCTGTCAGGATATTGCCGATTAACAAGGACCCGATGAAATAGACAATCATGCGAAACCCCCAGTTCATACTTTCTTTCTATTATGAAGGAAATTATGGATTTGGGGAATAACAAAAAACATTCAATTAGGAGGAAATTGGATAGTTGCGACAAAAACGGTTAAAGTTGCGACAATAACTAATAAAGTTGAGACAATAACATGAGAAGTTGCGACAATGGCCATTCAAAAAGCCTACGATTTTCATCGTAGGCTTCCAATTAGTTATGTTTTAATCGTACTAAACGAAACACGCCGTCAATGCCTTGAAGCGAAGCTTCAAAGTAATCAGTTGAATACTGTTCAAGTAATTTTTCTGACTCGGAATTTTTTAATAAATCCGATATCCAGTGGCGCGTGTAGGGAATTGTTGGTATGATAATATTACCATAGGTTAAACGAATCTAATAGTTTAGATAAGCGACGATAAAACAGGTTTTTCATCGATTTGGAGGAGCTTTGAATGACGGTATTTAGTTATTTGCTCATTTGTTTCAAACGAGTTGGATGGCGATGTTCAAGGCAACCAAATGGATATCTTTAGTCGTGCATTGCGTTGTTTATACCATTTCCGTAACTACTGTAGTTTTCTTAGACTATGGTCTATTGTCGATAGTAAACCAAATGTTGTTAGATCGTCGGACATTTGTTTCATGGTGGGTAAAACATATCATGAAGGCAAAAGGGTCTGAGTCAAAATGGCTGTGTATAATGGCCGATCAAATTTTTCACATAATAATTTTAGGTGCAGTCGCACACATTTGGTTTTAACTTGTTAGCGAAAAGGAGAACTTACACACATGAATGAACAATCTTTATCTATACGCAACGCAATACTACAACGCCGCTCAATTAAAAATTTTAATGGACAACCAGTAGAACGCGATACATTAATGACAGTGTTAGACGATGCAAAATGGGCACCAAACCACGGAAACCGTGAACCATGGAGACTGGTTGTAGGTTGTGGTGAAGAGTTGAAAGAATTACATGAGGTATTACGCGAATTTGGTGTTGCGAAGTGGAAGGAACTTTCTGAAGAAGACTTAGCAAAACAAATGAAAAAATTCCTTGCTCCAGGAGCATATGTATTTGTTATCGTTTCTGAAGATGCTCGACAAAAAGAACGATTAGAAGATTACGCTGCGACTAGTAGCTACATTCAAAATGCACAATTATTAGCTTGGGATCTAGGTATCGGAGCTTGTTGGAAAACGCCTCCATTTTTAGATGCTCCAAAATTCCGTGAAGCGCTTGGCGTAAAACAAGGTGAACGGATTATCAGTATGCTACAATTCGGATATTTCGATGAAATGCCAAAAGCTAGACCACGTAAACCAGTCGAAGATTTTGTGACTTTCTTCGGTTCTAATTAAAACAAAAAAATCCCGGTTCATCGCAATAAAGCGAAAACCGGGATTTTTTTGTCTTAAAATAGAAAGACGTATTCCTTATTTTTTTAAATCTTGTGGAGCGAATTGAGCGATTTCATAATAGTAATCACCAATCACACGCAAACCTTGGTCAAAGTTTTCTAAATGGAAATGTTCATTGGGTGCATGGAAATTTTCCGAAGCTAGTCCAAAGCCCATTAGTACAACTGGCAATCCTAAAATTTCATCAAATGCTGCAACGATTGGAATGGAACCGCCACCACGAACATAAGAAGTTGGTACATTATAAACTTTTTCATATGAGCGACCTGCTGCTTGAATAGCTGGATGATCGAAAGGTGTGATAAATGGTTTTCCTTTATCAAACTCTGTAACTTCTACTGACACGCCGATTGGTTTATGCTTTTCGATATGAGCTTTTAATTTCGCTACAATCTCATCAGGATCCTGATTTGGTACTAAGCGACACGTGATTTTTGCTCCAGCATCAGCAGGCAATACAGTTTTTATCCCTTCGCCTGAGAATCCACCAAATACTCCGTTGATTTCTAAAGTTGGACGAACCCATGTACGCTCTAAGTGTGTATAACCTTTTTCACCGAATAGTTCTTCTACGCCTAGCTCTTTTTTTAATGCTTCTTCATCAAATTCAAGCGCATCATATGCAGCACGTTCTTCTTCTGTAACAGGAAGAACATTGTCATAAAAACCGTCAACTTGAATTGTGCCTTCTGCATCACGGAATGAATCAAGGACTTCTACTAATGCATGAATCGCATTCTGGACACCGCCACCGTAAAGACCCGAGTGAAGATCGCTTTTCGCACCTTTAACTTCAATCTGTACACCAGCTAAACCCCGTAATCCATAACATACAGCAGGTTTTCCTGGCCCTTGCATACCCGTGTCTGAAATGACAATAATATCAGCTGAAAGTTTTTCAGTATTAGCCAATACATACTCAGGTAAATTAGGACTTCCGATTTCTTCTTCACCTTCAATACAGAATTTCACGTTAACGGGTAATGTTCCTTCAGTTTTAAATAAAGCCTCGATTGCTTTAACGTGCATGTAAACTTGTCCTTTATCATCACTTGCACCACGTGCAAATAATTTGTTATCTCGGACTTGAGGGTCAAACGGCTCTGATTCCCATAAATTTAAGGGATCAACAGGCTGAACGTCGTAATGTCCATAAACTAAAATGGTTGGCTTACCTTCAGCGTGCAACCAATCTGCATAAACTACGGGGTGACCTTTCGTTTCATCAATTGATACATTTTCTAAACCAACTTTTTTTAAGGAGTCAGCTAACCACTCTGCCGCAGTTTGCATGTCTGATTTATGATCAGATAATGCACTCACACTTGGTATACGCAAAAATTCTTTTAACTCATTAAGATGTTCTGATCGGTTCAATTCAAAGTAATTGTCTAGTGCTTTTAAATGACTCATCAAAGACCCTCTTTTCGCAAAATTTCGTGAATAGAAATAGTATAGCACAAATCTATTAATAGATTTAGAGAGTGGCAAATGGGACACGTAAATTCGGAATATGGTATGATGTGAATACTAGAAGTTGAGCGGAATTTTTTGACTCATATAGGAGGAAACACGGTTAATGGAATTTATAGTTTTGGCCATTAGTTTAATGTTGTCGTTTTTCTTTTCAGGCAGTGAAACGGCACTAACAGCAGTAAATAGGATGAAGGTCCAGCTTCGTGCAGAACAAGGAGAGAGAATGTCACAAAAGCTCCTCATGTTAATCTCGAAACCGGACCGCATGATTACGACGATTTTAATCGGAAATAATATTGTTAATATTATCATGCCTACTTTATTGACAATAATTGCATTTAGATACAGCTGGGATATTGCATTAGCAACGGCAATTTTGACAATTATAATCATCATTTTTGGTGAAGTTTTGCCAAAAACAATTGCTGTAACGTTTGCAGATAAAATAGCATATACCGTAGCACCTATTATTTCAGTCCTTGTTCAAATTATGAGACCTATAACTTATTTTGTTGCGAAATTCACAAACATTTTCATTCGCATAATTTCAAAAGGTGCCGTAAAAGAAGCAACTCTTACTAAGGAAGAACTACGTTCTATGGTAGATCTTGCTTCAACAGAAGGGACCTTCAAAGAAGATGAGTCTGAACGATTAAAAGGTGTTTTAGATTTTCCACATAAAGACGTAGAAGATGTATTGGAAACACACCGTACAGAAATAATCGGTATTCCCAATAAAGCTACTTATGAAGAAGTACGCGATATTATTTTAGAACATTATTATACGCGCTACCCTGTTTATGAAGAGAGTATGGACCACATTATCGGTATGTTTTATTCGAAAGCTTTGATTGAATGGTCAATGGATCCTTCGATGGAAATGTCCGAGTTGATTGACAATGATCCATTATTCGTAGTTCAATCTGTTAGTGTTGAGAAAGTATTTAAACAAATGCTTACGAAGAAAAAACATATGGCTATTGTTCTCGATGAATATGGTGGAACTCTTGGAATTGTAACCCACGAAGATATTATTGAAGAAATGATTGGACAGGAAATTGAAGATGAATCGGATGAAGATGAAGATATTTTAGTTTATGAAATGACTGAAAATCATCTCATATGTCATGGTCGATTGGAAATAGAAGACGTAAACGAAATGTTTAAAGTTGATATTCCAAATGATCACGATACGATTGGTGGATTTGTTCTCCAACAACTGGGACACATGCCAGATAACGGTGAGCAATTCAATTATGAAAATCTTTATTTTGAAGTAAATGAAATGGACCGCAATCGTATCTTGCAGTTAACCATTACTATAAAAGGAAAAGAAGAAGTGCTGAATGACGAATAGTCATCAGCACTTTTTTCTGTCTTAAGAGCTCTCAAAATGAGATGCTGTGAGAAAATAATCGATTGTTCGAGGGTGGGGGAGAGAATAATCCCGTTCATTTAGATTTAATACCGTTCGATAAAGGTTTAATCCCGGTCACCCTATGTTTATTGTCATTCGCCCAATTTTTCCCGCAAAACTACCCTTAAACAAAGTTTAAGGAGGTAATATGCTTGGTTTTCGCTGCGCTTCTGTCCAAAGAAATACCTTAGTTTGATCGTAAAATAAGCTGTCTAAGCTTCACCGTTTTTCTGGCTGTCTAGTTTCGCAGTGCAGGCCGCACCTTAGCTTGGGCCTACAGGATGTAGGTCATGAAGGCGTTGCGACACGATGTCGCGAACTTAGCCTTCCTTCCGATTCGGTCTTTCCGGCGTCGGTGTCGATCTTGCTCCTGCGGTTACTCGTCGCAGAGGAGACCTTGCTCCTGCGGTTACTCGTCGCAGAGGAGACCTTGCTCCTGCGGTTACTCGTCGCAGAGGAGACCTTGCTCCTGCGGTTACTCGTCGCAGAGGAGACCTTGCTCCTGCGGTTACTCGTCGCAGAGGAGATCTTGCTCGCCCTGCTACGCTTTTCATTGTCTAGCTACAAGCGCCAGCTCGTACCTAAGCTTTGGCCTACAGGATGTAGGTCATGAAGGTGTTGCGACACGATGTCGCGAACTTAGCCTTCCTTCCGAATTCGGAAACAAGTTTCCGCTTGAGTGTCTTCCAGCACAGGTGTCAAGCTAGAGTAGCGCTTCACTTTTCTGTCTTACACGTTTGTAAGAAATTTGAAAGTGAATACGATAGAGCGTAAGGTTAGTTTTTGGCAAAATAGAGACATCAGCAAGAAACGGACGGAGGATATTTTTAAATGAACGGACAAATAGAGCAAGTGTACGAGGAATACCATCGTTATATATATCACTTATGTTTAAAATTGACACGCAACCAAACAGAGGCAGAAGATTTGATGCAAGAAGTTTGGGTGAAAGTAGTTCGGTATGAGGCATACATGAAGAATGTCGATCACCTAAAAGCTTGGTTAACAACGATTTGTATGAATACATTTCGTGACCGCTATCGCAAAACGGTACGTCGCAGTAAACATATCTTAAATCAACCAGACCAATTAGATGTTCCGGTGCTTGATTTAATTCCGTGTGATTCACTAACTGTGGATGACGTTTTGGAAAAAGACGATTTATCTAAAATGGTTCAACTAAAAATTTCCGAGCTGGATGGCATCTACAAAACAACCGTGTTGTATTTTTATGTGCACCAATATTCTCTTGTTGAAATTGCAGCATTAATGAAAGTGTCTATAGGTACGGTTAAATCACGTCTTTTCCGTGCGAAACAACGTTTAAAGGAAATGATGATCGCAGATACAAATGCTGTCGAATATCTTCCTGCTTAATGAAATCACAGTCCTAGAGGCTGTGATTTTTTTGTATTTAGAGATGAGCGGAGGCTCAGTCGTATTTTCTGGCTATGACGTCTGAAAAAATGGAACTGACGTCTGAAAAAAAGGCATCGACGTCTGAAAAATATCGATTCAAGTCGGAAATTCTTAGGGATAAGATTCTTCCTAATTCATCGATTCCAGGAAAATCACCCATACATAATGGTTTGGCAATTTAGAATCAAGGGAATACAGAGATTAAAAACACGAATATTCTCAAGGGGGAAAAGCGTATGGCCAACAAGCCGCGCAATCATTGGAGTAAAAGAAAGCGTATTATCATAGCTTCTTTAGGAATCTTTGCGCTAATTTATATCGCCGTGATCGTATGGCACACATTTAAACCACTACCAAAAGGTATTTCATTTGAAGGCGATTTACATAAAACAGATACTGTTGAAATGATAACGGACTTAACGTTTGCACAAGATAAAAAAGGCAAGGGAATGGTTCATGAGAACAATATTTTTGAAGCCGTATACACAATGATTGAAGAGGCAGAGGACTTTGTTGTTGTGGACTTTTTCTTATTTGACGGTTATTACGATGAAAAAGAAGATTTCCCTAAAATTGCCGACACATTATCATCAACATTAGCAAATAAAAAGAAAGAAAATCCGGATATGCCAATAGTTTTTATTACCGATCCTCTTAATCGTGGGTACGGTTCATATGAAAATGAATGGTTTAAAAAATTGCGTGATGCAGGAGTCGAAATTGTCTATACCGATTTAGATCCATTGAGAGATTCTACACCCATTTATTCAGGTATTTACCGAACGTTTTTCCAATGGTTTGATATCGGTGGAGAAGGTTGGATAGCAAATGCGATGGCAAGCGAAGCACCAAAAATGACGATTGCTTCTTATATGACTTTGCTAAATATTAAAGCAAATCATCGAAAAGCAGTAGTGACGGACAAAGAAGCTTTGGTAACATCTTCAAATCCTCACGATGCCAGTGGGTTCCATGGGAATATTGCTTTAAAAGTAACAGGACCCGTAATAAATGATGTTTTAAAGGCTGAAGAGGCTGTTTCTCTGTACTCCGGTGGTCCAAAACTTCCGCGAGTGGAAGTGAAAGAGATTGATGGAGAATATGAGGTTCAATATGTGACGGAGAAAAAGATTTTGGATGCTTTACTAGCT
>NZ_JBFUKT010000052.1:0-19825 GCF_056400705.1 Paenisporosarcina sp. P5_A11 | reverse complement strand
ACATGCGGCTCTTGGTTGCCTAAACAAACGATTCAACCATACAAAAAAAGCATGAAGAGGAACATCATCTTCATGCTTTTACTATTAGAGAATCGGTGATAAAAGTCTTGAAAAAGACTCTTTCATTTTAATTATACGTGTACGCTCTTCGTATAATTCCCATGTAAGTTCTGTCGATAGCAACATATCCTGCTCAAACAGCTCAGCTAACTGATGTGAAGTTTCTCGATCGTAAATAAAAGCATTTACTTCGAAATTCAATTTAAAACTTCGTACGTCAATATTGGCTGTGCCCACAGTTGAGGCTTCATCATCAACGACAATCATCTTCGTATGCAAGAATCCATTTTCATAGATGTACACTTTGGCTCCTGCTTTAATCAAGTTGCCCACATAAGAATATGTAGCCCAGTATACAAACATATGATCAGGTTTATTCGGAATCATGATTCGCACGTCAATACCTGATAAGCATGCTATTCGCAGGGAATCCATAAAACTCGCATCTGGAATGAAATAGGGAGATTGAATATAAATATACTTTTTAGCCATTGTAATTAACTTTAAGTACCCATTTTTTATTTGTTCCCATTCAGAATCAGGTCCACTTGAAACAATTTGTAAGCCAACAGATCCTTTTAAAGGAATGGCAGGGAAATAACGATCGGAGTATTCAATATCCTGATCTCTCGAAGCTTGGTTCCAGTCCAAAATAAATCGTGTTTGAAGAGGGTGAAGAGCGCTTCCTTCCATGCGTAAATGTGTATCACGCCAGTAGCCGAATTTACGATCTAAACCTAAGTACTCATCGCCTACATTAAATCCACCGATATACCCAACACGGCCATCAATAACCACGATTTTGCGGTGGTTCCTGTAATTTAGTCGGGGATTCACAAGTGGCATAATCGAAGGGAAGAATGCTTCCACTTCGCCTCCCAAGTTTATCAATTCCTTAAAATGTCTTTTTCGAAGACTACGAGAGCCCATATCGTCAAACAGCAACCGGACTTTAACACCTTGTTTTGCTTTTCGAATAAGCACATCATAAATGCGAGAACCAAGCCCATCTAAGCGGAAAATATAATACTGGATATGTATATGATCCTTTGCATGTTCTAAATCGTCTAATAAAGCCGAGAATTTCTTTTCGCCGTCATTAAAAATCGTAAGCGCATTGTCTTGAGTCAACACGGCATGATTGTTGCGTAACTGCATATAAATCATATCTTTAAATGCGTGGGTGTCTTCCAGACGAAATTCAAACGTTCCATCTTCTATAGCATCTATTTGATAATCTATTAAATTATCGATGCCGATTCTACTTCGCCCTTCCCACCGAAATAAATGTCTCTTACGTAACTGTCTTCCTAACATTAAATAAAGTAGGAACCCCATGACGGGAATAAAGAATAAAACCATTAACCAAGCCCACGTAGAAGATGCATCTCTTCGTTCAAGGAAAATTAACACAATGGCTAGAAATATATTAAGTGTAATTATGGCGGTAATCCCGATGCTAATTAAATTAGAAGCCATATAGTCCCTCCTAAATAAACAAATTTGGTCATATTTAAGTATAGCTTAAAGTAACATAAGAAAGAAGGGAGTGAAATTTCTATCGGTTTAGTTTTACTTTCATGAACGGAAAGGTATTAAGGCAAATGTTTTGCTATTAAAATTGGTAGGAGGAGTCACGGTAGACACTTTATTTATCATCATCAATATAGCGGTGTTGCTACTTTTAATTGGCCTTCTTTTGTACATGGGACGTAAGCATGTGTCATTCTCAAAACGTGTATTTACGGGACTAGGGTTGGGGATCGTGTATGGCTTAATTTTACACTATGCTTATGGAACAAATAACGAAATAGTAAATGAGTCAGTCCAATGGTTTAACCTAGTTGGGACTGGATATATCAAGTTGCTTCAAATGATTGTTATGCCATTGGTGTTCATTTCAATCTTATCAGCCTTTACAAAGCTTACGATTGGCAAGAATTTTGGAAAAACAGCTGGTCTTATTCTAACTTTACTTATTGGTACAACAGCGATTGCTGCAGTAATCGGGATCACATCAGCAGTTGTATTCGATTTGGACGCGTCACAAATTGTGAGTGGAGACGCTGAAACAGAGCGTGGTGCTTATATTGAACAGCGTACAACAGAAGTGGCTGATCGAACATTCCCACAACAAATTATTGACTTATTACCAGGAAATCCTTTTCTTGACTTAACTGGAGCTCGCCCGACCTCTACAATTGCAGTCGTCATTTTTGCCGCATTTTTAGGCTTTGGGTATCTTGGAATTGCTCGCAAAGAAGCCGGAAATGCGACCTTAGTGAAAACAGCGGTCGATGCAGCGTATGCCCTTATTATGCGTGTAGTAAAAATCATCTTGAGCTTAACGCCATATGGTATCTTGGCTATCATGACTCGCACTGTAGCAACATCAGACTTTGAGGCGATTTACAATCTAGGTAAATTTGTCATTGCTTCTTATGTTGCACTGATTGTGATGTTTGCTGTTCACTTATTAATCGTTTCACTTTCAGGATTAAATCCATTTACTTATGTGAAAAAATCAGCTGAAGCATTATTATTTGCTTTCTCGTCTCGTTCTAGTGCAGGTACTTTACCACTGACTATCAATGCTCAAACCACTCGTTTAGGTGTTCCAGACGGAATTGCGAACTTCGCAGGTTCATTTGGATTAACAATCGGGCAAAATGGCTGTGCAGGTATATATCCAGCAATGCTTGCAGTCATGATTGCACCAACTGTTGGACAAAACCCTTTAGAACCGATGTTCTTGCTCACGCTGATTGCAGTCGTAGCGATTAGTTCATTCGGAGTAGCTGGGGTTGGCGGTGGAGCAACATTTGCAGCGATACTTGTATTGTCTGCGTTAGACTTACCGGTAGCTTTGGCGGGCTTATTGATTTCCGTTGAGCCATTAATTGACATGGGGCGCACAGCTTTGAACGTTAGTGGAGCAATGGTATCGGGTGTTACTACTGCTCGTGTTACCGGGGAACTGGACAAAGAGATGTATAACGAATCACTCGAAAATCAAACAGTAGAATCATAAAATATTATAAAGACGAGGTTGCCCGAAGGAAGAGTTCTTACCACTCTTGGGTCATCCTCGTTTTTTCTTCTTTAACTTAGAAATTATTGTGTGCCACAACCATAAATGTTGTGGCTTTTTTGATGAAACGCGTATAGAACATTCGAAACCACGCATAGAAGATTAGAATCCTCACATAGACACGGTAAATCAATCCATCCTCATAGGACTCCAAATCACTTTAGTATTCTTCCATTTCCATCTGCCGATTTTTATAGGGGTTTGCTTTAATATGTGAGAAAATAGAACCTAGGATCAATATAATCGTTCTATATTTTAAAACTAGAAGGTGCATGGTATGTATTGGTGTAAAATTGCTCGCGCTGAAAAAGAGTTTGAGGCCATTGCCAAACTAAATTATGATACGTTCGTAGAAGAAATACCGCAACATGAACAGCATCCAAGTGGAAAACGTCAGGATGCATTTCATCATGAAAATACATATTTAATTGTGTTGAAAGATCAAGAACTCGTGGGGATGATTGCACTGCGTGATCAACGGCCATTTTCGCTTGACCACAAAATTGGTTTAGTAGAGAATGCCTTACCTGAGGAAGCATTAACTGGGAAGTTATGTGAAATACGGTTGTTGTCTGTTCGCCGAGAACATCGCAATGGCCGTGTGTTTTTCATGTTGGCTCGTGCATTAGCAGACTATGCGTACGAAAAAGGGTATGGAGCAGCAGTCATATCGGGAACCGTTCGTGAATTAAAATTGTACGGTCAACTTGGATTTAAAGCTTTTGCAGAACCTGTTGGGAGCGAGGAAGCAGCTTTTGTACCGATGTTTTTGACGAAGCAGTATTATGAACAATCTGTTGCAGCTCGTTTTCAACATAAACGGCATACTTTCTATCCAGGTCCGAATGAATTAACAGCAGACCTAAAAAAAGCGTTTCAACGCGCACCTGTTTCGCATCGTTCATATGAATTCACTGAACGCTTCAAACGCGTGCAAAGTGAGTTAACCAATCTGACTGGAGCGTCTCACGTACATTTGCTTTCTGGAAGCGGGACGCTAGCGAACGAGGCAATGATCGCGCAAATTAGTAGGCTTGACTCGAATGGGTTAATCTTAATTAATGGTGCGTTTGGAGAGCGGCTGAAAAACCAAGCTTTAAAGTGGGGCTTAGAGTTTGAAACAGTAGAAGTAGAGTGGGGGCAACCATTCGCCATTTCTGAGTTGGGGCGCGAGATGAGATCAGGCTTGTATGGATGGATTCTACTAACGCACGGGGAAACGTCAACCGGCATGTTAAATAATGTGGACCACATACTAGAACTTGGAAACGAATTGAATATAAAAGTTTGCATGGATTGTGTAAGCTCCATTGGTACAATTCCTATCAATTTAAAAAAGGTGTATTTAGCAAGTGGTGTCAGTGGAAAAGCGATTGGTACAATGACAGGTATCGCCATGGTTTTTTCAAATCATCTCATCGAAGTTTCTCCATCTATTCCTATGTATCTTGATTTAGGTTGCTATGCCAATGGAGGAATACCATACACGTATTCATCTCAACTGCTAGAAAGTCTAGAAATTGCATTAAAAGCATACGATAACAACGCACGATATAATGTTCTAAATGAACGCTATGAACAGCTTTTACTTGCAGAACAAAATGGAGAGCTTGAATTTTTAACTAAACAAGGTTACCCAATGATTGTCACGTTAAAAGTCCCTACAATAAATAAGCATATGGCGAAAGACGCCAGACTTTCTGGATTTGATTTACATGATCAAAGTGCCTACTTGAAAGAAAGACAATGGGTTCAACTTTCACTTATCCAGCCTGAGTTTGAAGAATCATTTGAAAAATTCCGGTTGTGGTTAAGTAATTACGTGACATACGAAAAGCAGTGATCTCAAATTGAATCACTGCTTTTTTGTAAATCTGTATAGGTTTGAACAATAAACTTCTTATAAGGAGTGTCTGGTAACTCAGTAATCAAATCATGCCCAATCTTGGATTCTTTCATTGCTTTTTCCTGATCTCCGAGTTGAGCATAGCAAAGTGCACGGTATGAGTGGACCTCAAAAGCCATCGATAAATCGTAAGGATGATGCAAATAGGTCGGTATTTCATATTTTGTGAGCATCGGTAAAGCTTCTTTGAATTGGCCTAAACCATATAAAACTTTTCCTTTTTCGAGAAGATAGTGATTATTATTTTTTTCTTTATTGCCTTTACCTGTGTGAATTTCTTTGCCAAGTTCAAGGAAAAGCTCGATATGAACATTTGCTTTATGATAATCATGAGTAAATGAGTTGTGAAAATGTGCTTCCAAAAATTCCGCAATCGCAGTAGAATATTTATTTTCTGCAAACTCTCCATATTGTCGAACCTTCTGTAAATAATACGATCGATCCTCTTCATTCCCGTTTATCATTGCCTGGAAACAAGCCAAACGATACAAATCATCAATTCGGTAAAAAATTCGTTCTCCTTTAGAAAAATTTAAAGCTTCCTTCATTTTTATCTGTGCTTGTTCATAATTTCCGACAGCAGAAAATAACAAAGATTCACAATACAAATATTCAATGGTTGTCATTGCATCAAATGGAGAATCGAAATGAGCATGTTCCTGCAAAATAATAGCCAGCGCTTCTTCGTAACGATGGGCTGTGAACTGGATCATACCTCTAAAAAGTGCAAGAGATGCACTTTGATTATATAGATGTAATTGCTCATACATTTCCATTGCACGATTGTAATAAGAATTCCAATCCTCATGTTTTGAATGATAGCCCGACCTACTATATAAATCGAGCAATCTGGCTGACTCATAACTGAGCGTTAATTTATCTGCTATTGGATTGATTAGTTCAACAATTTGTTTATGTTCATCTGTTAACTCAGAAAACACCACTTTATAGAGTTTTTCTGCTTTTTCTAAAACGGTTCTTTTCTCTGTTGGACTGACATCTTCCATTAATTCAGATGACTCCACACCCAGTTGTTGAGCTATATAAGATAAGCTTTCCATGGAAGGCTGGGCTTTGCCGTTTTCTATTAAACTTAGCATGCCTTTTGTCAGCTTATTGCCAGCTAATGCTTCTAATGTTAGCTTTTGTTCTTTTCGTAGTTGTCTGATTCGTAATCCGAGAGTATCCATATATAACGCTCCATTTCTAATTAGTTTAATTATATTAAACTTGAGCTTGCATGGGAAGTGTTAACATGTTATTATTCGTTTAATTTAATTAAACTTTAATCATTTCAAAACAAAAGGGGTTTTTGTATGGATGAGACCATGAAGTTAAGAAAAGCCACATATCACTTGTGGACGTTCACAATTAGTAAATTGATTTCTACCTTTGGTGTAAGTGTTTTTACGTTTGGGATTAGTTTTTACATTTTATCAATAACAGGATCAGCAACTAGTYTCGCGATTGTTCTAATTTGTAATATTCTCCCTAGAGTTATTATGGCACCATTTGCGGGCTACGCTGCAGATAAGTATTCAAAAAAAACTATTATTATCGTTGCCCAAATATGTAGCGTGGTGGCAGTTGCTGGTTTGTTGTCAGTGAGTTTAACTATAGGTCTTTCTCTTATTGCGATTTATCTAACAGAAATTGTACTTTCGATTACATCACTATTCTCTGGGGTGACGTTCAGCTCTTCTATTGCAAATTTAGTGGATTCAGAACGAATTCAAAAAGCGATGTCGTTTAATCAAATGTCCATATCAATTGCTTCAATAGGTGGTCCCGCAGTAGGTGGGTTATTATTCGGTCTCGTTTCTATAGAAATGTTTCTAATCATTCATATGGTAAGTTACATCATTGCCGTAATTCTTGAGTCAACCATGGATTTTAAATTATTTACGACGAGAATCACCGAAGAGGTAAATGATAAGAAGGAAACGATGCTTCAAAATATGAAAGCGGGTGTCACCTATGTAAAACAACATCGTATTTTAATAGTTATTGTATGGGTAGCTCTTGTCATTAACTTTTTCTTCGGTGCTTTTACTGTTGGCTATGCCTTTATTCTTGTTGATGGCTTAAAAGTTCAATCCGCCCATTTTGGAATTACAGAAGGGGCTCTTGCCGTTGGAATGCTCGTTACTTCCATTTACTTATCTACACGTAAGGAAGTTAAGTTTCCTCTAGTTGTTGTGAAAAGGGGCATATTAATCATGGGAGCCTTGATGGCGTTGGTAACTTTCCCATTACTTATCCAGTTACCTTATATAGGAGTTGTTAGTTTTTATATCGTACTTATGTTTACATTTGGTGTAAGTATGGTTTTCGTTAACACACCAATTGGTGTGATGATGCAAAAACGCATTGATGAAGAATATCGAGGTCGCGTATTTGGGCTACTTGAAACCATGTCGTTGTCTTTAATGCCCTTAGGAATGGTGTTATTCGGATTCCTCTATGATGTCGTTCCAGCTCAATATGTCCTAATAGGTTCTAGTGTCATTTTATTACTAGCTGTTTTCTACATGCTTCGTCCATCCATTATGAAACAAGCACATCCTGAACTTGAGAACAAAAAAATCATAGAAGAGCCAGTGAAAGTAGTGCCTTCATAAGAAAAGCACTGCTCGGTCATTTCAAATGTTTCAAATGTTATTTGAGAAAAACTGGTTTGATATTGAATAAAAAACTATAGAGTATAATTTAATTGCGGCTAGATCAATTGTACGATGAAAAAGACCGTCGATTTGCAGAGAAAACGAACATTTATTGAGGATAATAGGTTTCCAGTCCGCTTTGGACGCTTTACCTGCTGCAAGGTGTTCTAAAGAACAAAGAGAGCTTGGCTTGTGACTGCGTCACTTCGCCTAGCTCTCTTTTTATAGATCATCCTGCGGCGGGTGTGCGTCCTTCGCTCCCTTGCAACCTGAAAGTACAAGATGATTTTGGTTTGGTTAACTAAAGAAATGAAGGACTCTTTAAGTAGATATTCGGCCGAAGATGCAATTTCGGCCTCTTTCTGCTTCAATTATTTTGCTAGATATTATACTGTTGATATTAAATGAATACCATAAGAGTTCATTTGCGCCAAGCAAGCCGCAAGAGCGAGAAGCGTGAGACCAACGCAAATGTACAATAAACAACAATACCATTTAACAGAGCCTTAAGAAAAAAATCCAGCCCCTCAAATTAAGAGGGAGCTGGATTTTCATTTTTTAATGATTGATTGGATTTGCGGAACAACAAAATCAAACTAATAGAAGCGAGAGCAACTATTGATGACAGAACATAGACGTTGTCGGGCTGGACGGTGAAAATCCAAGTAAACAGCAGAGGACCAATAATCCGTCCCATATTGTCCATTGAATACGTCATGCCGGCTGCTGTGCCGTACATTCCACCAGATTCTTTAGTCGTTAATGACACCAACACTGTTCGAGCAAGGGCATTACCGGCTGTAAATACGCTCAGTGCAAATCCTGCCCACAGTAAGCTTCCTGTAAATAGCATTAACACCAGTCCGATTGCAGTTACTATTTGGGCAGCTATGATCCATTTTGTTTCTTGACCATTTTTTACGCGACGAACAACTCCGCCTTGGATAACTGCATCTACTAACCCGCTTGCCATAAATAAGTACCCAAGATGGAGAGGGGTGATGGAGATTTTATTGATTTGGAACAATTGGAATGTCGCTTCTAAGCCAGCAAGTAAAAAAGTAACCATAAATGAAAACATAAACAAATAACGAATACGGTACTGCCAAAGTGTATTTGCACCCTTTGGTAATAATGCACGCTTTCGTGCTTCTTTTCTAGCTTCAGGTTCTTTCAAAATAATGCTCGCATAGACCACTAACAAAAGCGTCAATAAAGCCGAAACAATAAACGGAAGTTGCAAAGTGATACCTCCGAGTATGCCGCCAATTGCTGGACCGAAAATAAATCCGAGTCCGATCGACATGCCGAGCAATCCCATATACTTATTGCGTTCTTCTTCGGTAGTCATATCTGCAACAAATCCTGTTACAGCTGTATACAATGCACCAGAAAAAATGCCACCTACTATTCTCGAAACGTATAACATTGGAAGTACTTCAATAAAACCAGCAAAAATGATAAAGCTCATACTGAACCCTATTAAACCAATGAGGATTAATTTTTTTCTTCCTGTTCGATCAGATAATGCTCCCCACAGTGGAGCTGTAAAGAAGGAAGCTAGTGCATAAATCGTTAATAAACCACCAACGTGAACCTCACTATACCCTTGTTCTAAAATCACTTCGGGCAAAATCGGAATAATAATACCGAAACCTAGATATACAAAGAATTGCACAGACATTAATAACAAAATGGCTTTCTTCATTCTTTAAAGACCCGCTTTCTTAACCAATACATATAGTTCATTTTACTCGGAAATAACTATTCAAACAACAACAAGCATAAAAAAAGAACACACCCCATAGGAAATGACCTAAAGAGTGTGTTTCGAGCATTTCTAGCAAATTTATTCCTTATTTTACGCGCTGTAAACGAAGAGCATTTATCACAACCGATACGGAACTAAACGCCATTGCGGCACCTGCTACCCAAGGGGCTAATAGTCCTGCAGCCGCGATTGGAATTCCAATTGAATTGTAAGCTAAAGCCCAAAACAAGTTCTGTTTAATGTTTCGAACTGTCAAACGACTCATTTTTAATGTGTCAGGAATACGTAATAAATCTCCTTGCATTAATGTAATATCAGCTGCTTCCATGGCTACAGCGGTTCCAGTTCCCATTGCGATTCCGATATCGGCTACGACCAAAGCAGGGGCATCATTTATACCGTCACCAACCATGGCGACCTTGCGCCCTTCACTTTGAAGGGCAGTAATTACATCAGCTTTCTTAGTTGGCAATACTCCTGCTACGACGTTATCAATTCCAACTTGTCTTGCAATTGCTTGAGCTGTTGTCTCTTGGTCGCCAGTTAACATGACAACGTGAATGCCCATGTGATGTAACTTGGAAATCGCTTCTTTCGAAGAATCTTTTACTTGATCGGCAATCGCAATAGTTGCCACATGCACCTGATTTACTGCCATATACATGACCGTTTTCCCATCTTTTTCAAACGCAGCAGCAATATCCAATTCACTATCTAACTTGATATTTCGGTCATATAGGAGTTTGCGGGTACCCATGATAACGTCTTTCGAGTCAACCGTACTCTTTATACCGTGCCCGGGAATAGCTTCAAAAGAAGAGCTCTCTTGTAGGAAAAGGTTTAAGTTTTTACCAAAAGAAGTAATGGCATACGCCACTGGATGTTCAGAATTGTTCTCGGCGGAGGCAGCTAAAAGAATCAACGCATTGCTGTCCTGTTCTTTGTGAACTATAAAATCTGTGACAGCTGGTTTTCCTTTTGTAATCGTTCCAGTTTTATCTAAAACAACGGTGTCAATCGATTTCGTGATTTCCATTGATTCGGCCGTTTTAAATAAAATACCAAGCTCAGCTGAACGACCTGATCCAGCCATAATAGATGTTGGTGTAGCAAGCCCGAGTGCACATGGACAGGCAATGACGAGAACGGCAATCGTACTCTCTAAAGCAGCAGCAAAGTTTCCAACGTCTACGATAAAGTACCAAACTAAAAACGTGATCAAAGCAAGACCTACAACAATTGGTACAAAAGTGCCTGAAATACGATCTGCTAGCCTTTGAATTGGAGCTTTCGATCCTTGAGCTTCTTCTACTACACGAATAATAGAAGAAAGGACGGTTTCCTTACCAATCTTTGTTGCAGTGACACGCATGACCCCATTTGTGTTAATTGTTGCTGCAAACACTTCAGAGTCAGGTCCTTTTTCTATCGGCAGACTCTCACCAGTTAACATGGACTCGTCTACTGCCGATGTACCCGAAAGAACGACTCCATCAACAGGTATGGAAGAACCCGGTTTAATGACTAAGATATCGCCTTTTTGGACGGATCCAGCTGCAATCTCGAGTGTCTGACCATCACGTTCGACGAGAGCCATCGTCGGTTGGAGGTTCATTAATTTTTTAATAGCATCTGAAGAGTGACCTTTAGCCCGTGCCTCAAATACTTTCCCTAATAAAATCAATGTAATTAGTACGGCACTTGTTTCAAAATACAAGCCAAGCATATGACTTTCCCCGTGTTGCAAACTCTCCAATACTAAATAAACGCTATAGAAGTAGRCTGCTGATGTACCGAGGGCAACCAAGACGTCCATATTGGCACTTTTATTGCGAAGCGCATAATAGGCTCCTTTATAAAACATCCACCCAATCCAAAATTGAACAGGTGTTGCAAGTGCCCACTGAACATATGGATTCATTAAAATCTCTGGTACATAAATGTTTGTTGTGAATGTAAAATGTCCAACCATCGCCCAAACAAGGGGAAGAGAAAGAATCGCAGAAATCCAAAACAATCGAGTCTTCTTTTGTATATCAACTTTTTTATAATCGATTGCTTCGGCGTTTGCATCATTTTTAAATGTTGCATCGTAACCTAAGTCCTGAATTTTTTTTACAATATCGTGTGGTGTCGTTTGATTTGGATTATAAGAAACTTTGCCAGTTTCGAGTGCTAAATTGATGGTTGCTTGATTGACACCACTTAAACGGATTAAACCTTTTTCAATTCGAGTCGAGCAAGCGGCACAAGTCATCCCTTGAATTCTTAAATCCACTTCTTCATTAAGAATGTCATAACCAAGTGATCTCACTTTATCTTCTAGTTGTTTCGACTGAATGGTTTTTTCATCGTACCGAATTTGCGCTTTTTCATTGGCATAGTTCACAGTGGCAGAAGTTACGCCTTCCATTTTTTGAAGACCTTTTTCAATCCGATTAGCACAAGCGGCACATGTCATACCAGTTATTGAATATTCCTTCTGTGTTTCAGTCATATGGTTCACTCCTATCACATACCGTAATGGGGTATGTTTTATTGAAAAAAAAGACTGCGATTCCGCAGTCTAATTTTATTTTCCGATTGTGTAGCCTTGTTCTTCAATTGCATTTGTAATATGTTCAACCTCTACAGCATCTTTATTAAATTCAACATTGACTGTACCAGAATCTAATTGAACTTGAACATTATCAACACCTGAAATTGCTGTAACACTGTTCTCAATTGCTTTAACGCAATGTCCGCAAGACATGCCTTCTACATTTAACGTTACGCGATCTACCATAATGATTCCTCCTCATTATTTACGCATTAATTTTTGGACGGTGGTTAATAATTCGTCTAATACTTCATTCTCTCCTGCAGCTAATCGTTCTTTTACGCAGCCTTTTAAATGCCCGTCGAGAAGAACTTTTGCCACACTGTTTAATGCTGATTGAGTTGCTGATAATTGGGTAATAATATCATCACAATACACATCTTTATCAACCATGCCTTTGATGCCGCGTATTTGTCCTTCAATTCGATTTAAACGAGTCGTTAAATCTTTTTTTACGGAATCAGGATGGTGACTTTTTCGACAAGTAGTGGTATCCAGAGAATCTTCATTTGGAGAAACATTTGATGCTTGAATCATGAATTAGCACCTCCAGATTTTCTATAGTATAAAGTACCTCGAGGGGGTATGTAAAGAGATTGCAATCAGAAAACCCCAAACTCTGTAAAAAGTTTGGGGAGTTCATTAAAGGTGTCTTGGTTCTGAAATTTCATGTAGAGCTTGTGACGCTTCGTGAGCCGTTTCACTAGGAACTGATAAATCAGCTAGTGCCACAAAACCAACAATAGAGTCATTTTTAATTACTGGCAAACGTCGTATGCGATGTTGAGCCATGATTTCAGCAGCTTCTAGTGAAGTTGACTCGGGACCAACAGAAATGACTTCATCGGACATCACGTCTTTTACGAATCTTTTACCATTTTTGGCGACAGATCTCGTTACGATGTCACGATCAGTAATCATACCAATGACACGAGTACCTTCAACTACTGGCATGCAGCCAATATCCAGTGCTCTCATACTTTGAGCAATTTCTGAAATCAAATCGGTAGGGTTACATGTCACGATATCACGTGACATAATGTCTTTAATTTTCATACAACTCCTCCTTTAATATTTCTTAGTATGATTTACAAATGATTAAAATATGTAACAAAATTGAAAGAATTAAAAGTGGATAAACGTGGTATAATATGTATATAAAATAAAAAGTCAAATTTTTTAAACGATTTACTTGAAACTTTTAGTGAATAAATGCGTTCCTATAAACTAGAGGAAAGATAGAGGTGGATTGTATGACGAAAGAAGTTGATTTGAGAAAAATCGTTTCGAACTTGTCAAAGTTGGGTGTCACCGTTACTCTGACAAAATCTCGTCTCGAAATGTTAAAAGCATTGGCATCACCTGCCCAAAATCCACAATCACAAGGCTGACTTAACAACATAGATCATACAATCGAAACACCTACAATAGAGTAGGTGTTTTTTTTTGCAAATTTTTAAGTTTGCCTAACACTGAAATTAACTACTTATGGAAGTATTCAGTCCATTTGTCTGTCATAAAAGGAATTGGGTAGATAAAATAGTTGTGAAGTGTTAACGAGAGAACTAGTCATTATGCATCATAACAAAAGAAATATTTAGAATTTTCAAATCACATATTGTAATTGTCAAAGATTTGTAATATGCTCTATTTATGAAAACGATTTCATACATGATTATTTGGAGGTGTTCCTATAGGAGGGTGAGCGCATGTATACCATTAAAGATGTTGCCTTAAGGGCTGGGTTGTCTCAGGCTACTGTATCGAGAGTGATTAACAACCATCCATATGTTAGTGATGATAAGAAGATTGCCGTGAAAAACGCGATGGAAGAACTTGGATATGTACCTAATTCTTCAGCTCAACAAATGCGAAATGTAAAAACAAAGAAAATTGCTGTCCTCGTTTCCCGTATTGCCAATCCATTCTTTAGTCAATTGGTCGATGCGATGGAAAAAAGAGCTGCCACATTCGGCTTTCAGTTAATCCTTTGCAATACTAGGATTGATAAGGCAAAGGAACTTGAATTTTTCAAGCTTCTCATATCTAAGCAAGTAGATGGCATTATTATGGCCTCGGTTGAAAATCATTGGTCAGTGATTGAACCTTATACAAAGTACGGTCCAATCATTTACTGCAATGAATACGATCCCGATGCTACAGTCACCAGAGTCAGACTAGACCAAATTGAAGGCGGTTACATTGGTACCAAGCACTTACTTGAAAAAGGGCATTTTAAAATTGCCTACTGTCAAGGTAACGACAGTAGCGTTTCTGTCAATCGCCGTAAAGGTTATTTAAAAGCGATTACAGAGGTAGGAATTGAACCAGTAAAAGAATGGATGTTTCGAGATGTTTTCACGATTGAAGACGGGCGAGACATCTTTAGAAAGATTAAACAGCTGACTAAACCACCAACGGCTGTATTCAGTGGTAGTGATGAAGTAGCTGCCGGCATCATCCATGAAGCAAAAAAACATTCATGGCATGTGCCAAATGATCTGGCTGTCGTAGGATTTGATGATCAGCCCATTGCAGAACTACTCGATCCACAAATCACGACCATCAATCAATTCACCACAGACATAGGGTATCGGTCGATGGATGTGATGATAGAGATCATTAACAAAACGCGAATAAATGATGCACAGGACATTATATTACCTATTCAATTAATCGAACGACAATCCACATAAAACGATAGGGGAGATTTACTTATGAAACTTTGGAACAAAAAAGTGGCAGGTGCCACGATTTTAACAATGAGTATGCTTTTAGGAGCATGTAACGGTACGGATAAGGAAACAACGGATACAAAAGACGGTGATACATCTGAGAAGAAAGTTGAAATCGTTTATGCAAGTGGTGTTGATGTCACTGGCGCAACAGATAAGCTAATTGCAGCATTTGAAGAAAAAAATCCGAATATTACTGTTAAACGACAAGAAATGCCAGCAGATACGGGTGCATCACACGATCAATACGTAACAACTTTCAGTAGCCAAAGCGCAGAAATAGATGTATTTGATGCTGATGTAATCTGGCCAGCTGAGTTTGCACAAGCTCAATATGCGTTAGAACTAGATCGCTTTATTGAAGCAGATGGAATCAACATGGATGATTACTTCCCTGGTACGGTTCAATCTGGTAACTTCAACGGTCGTCAATACGCAATGCCGAAATACACAGATGCTGGACTGCTTTTCTACCGTAAAGACATCGTGGAAACACCACCTAAAACATGGGATGAGCTTTTCGATATGGCAAGTGAGTTAAAAGGCAAAGAAGGTACTGAGTTCGGTTACCTGATGCAAGCAAATCAATATGAAGGATTAGTGTGTAATGCGGTTGAATTTATCGCAGCATACGGTGGTCAAGTTGTAGATGAAAACAATGAAGTTGTTGTAAATACGCCTGAAACTATTGCAGGTATTACAAAAATGGTTGAATTCGTTAACTCTGATTTCGTTCCTAGTAATATCTTAAGTTTCCAAGAAACTGAAACAAACAATGCATGGGTTGGTGGTCAATCAGTTTTCGCTCGTAACTGGCCATACATGCAGTCGACTTCTGAAGACAAAGAAGCTTCTAAAGTAGCTGGAAATGTTGGTTTCGCAGTCCTTCCGTCTGGTGACGACACGAACGCTGCTACACTTGGTGGTTGGATGAGTATGATTAATCGTTATAGTGAAAACCAAGAAGCTGCTTGGGAATTCGTGAAATTCATGTCTGGTCCTGAAGGTCAAAAAATCAGTGCTGTTGAAGGTGGACGTGCTCCAACAATTGCATCACTTTATGAAGACGAAGAAGTGAAAAAAGCAGCAGTACTATTTTCAAATGAAGAGTTCGTAGCCACACTTCAAAATGCTGTACCAAGACCAGTATCACCAATTTATCCAGTAATCTCTGATATCATGCAAGTTGAACTTTCAAAAGCACTTGCTAAAGACATCACTCCTGAAGAAGCTGCGAAAAACATGCAAGATAAAATTGTTGCAGCAATGGCAGAGTAATAGAGAAAAGTTTTAAAACGGATAAGAATTCAGTCCGAATAATAAGGGGAGGTGGAACGCTCGCCTTCCCTTATATTAATTAATAAGAGGTGATACAGTTGAAGTTTGAGTTGAGTGAAAAACAACTTGGTTATTTGATGGTCGCACCTGCCCTACTACTCGTTATTATGATTACGTTATGGCCGGTTGCCCAATCTTTTTATAACAGTTTGTTCGACTATCGTTTGAATGATCCTTCTCGATCAGAGAGGTTTGTAAAATCCAATGTCGATTTGGAGCGCTATGCAAACGATTTCTTTTACTTATCACGAGATCTTGAAGGTTTAGCTGGCCAGGCACCAAACCAAGATGCTGCAGATGCGGCAACTAAGATAAGTAAAGATATCGAAGCCTATCATGAAAAAATGTTAGCGATGGATGGACTTAGCGAACAATATGAAGAAGTTGAAGGTCGCCTTGCTTCCTTTACTGCCATTTCAGATAGAGAATTAAAATATGCAGAAGTTGATAAAGACTTTGCAAGCGACTATAAAGATTTCTTGACGAGTGCGGAAAAAGAAATAACAACGCTTTCTCAGAATTCTGAAGATGAAGCTTTTAAAACCGCATCAGCAAATGTTGCGGGGGCCATTAACTCTTCTAACCGCGCGATTATTGAATCTAACTTTATTGGCTTAGGCAACTATTCAAAATATTTACAAAGTGAACGTATGTGGAAAGCTCTGGGGAATACGATGTTCTTCACTGTAGCATCAGTTGGGGTTGAGCTTGTTCTCGGTTTACTTATTGCCTTGCTGATTAACCGTGTCTTTATGGGTAGGGGGCTGGTTCGGGCATCCGTACTAATTCCTTGGGCGATACCAACCGCAGTTGCAGCCATGATGTGGGCCTTCTTATATGATGGTCAAACAGGTATTGTTTCACACTACTTTGAACAGTTTGGTTTAATTCGAGATGCTTCTGTTCTTTTATCAACAGGTACAGGTGGTATGTTCTCAGTTATTTTTGCAGACGTTTGGAAAACAACACCGTATATGGCCCTTCTATTACTTGCTGGACTTCAAACGATTTCGGGTTCTTTGTATGAAGCAGCGGAAGTTGATGGAGCGAATAAGTGGCAACAATTCTGGAAAATCACATTACCAATGTTAAAGTCAGCTATTTTAGTAGCTTTATTATTCCGTACTTTAGATGCCTTCCGAGTGTTTGATCTAATCTTCGTTCTTACAGGCGGTGGACCAGCTAACTCGACGGAATCTATTTCGATTTATGCGTACATTACATTGTTCTCACAACAAAACTTCGGCGCAGGTTCTGTTCTTTCTGTAATCGTATTTGCTTGTGTAGCAATCATTTCAACACTATTTATAAAATTCATCGGGTCTGATCTTTTTGCAGGACGATCGAGTCGATAAGGGGGAATCAAGATGAATAAACGTCCAGGTATTTGGTTTTACATATTTCTAGTCGTGTTTGTATTTTTCGTGATGTTCCCTTTCATCTGGGTCTTCCTCACATCGATCAAACCGCCGGGTGAAATTTTCAACAATTTTAAATGGTTTACATCAAATCCATCACTAGAATCTTATGAAAATGCATTAACAAATCGTCCTTTAGTTCGTTATATGATGAATAGTTTTATCATATCTAGCTTAACAACGATTATTGCGATTGCATTCGCTTCAATTGCTGCATATGCACTGACTCGACTTCCAATTAAATTTAAAGGGTTGATTTTAGGCGTGATTTTAGCGGCATCTATGTTTCCGCAAATCGCAATTATTTCACCAATCTACAACTTTATTACAGCAGTGGGTCTTCGCAACAGTTATATGGGACTCGTAATTCCTTACATAACCATCAGTCTGCCTCTTGCAATCTGGATTCTTGCTACATTCTTTCAGAAGATTCCTTGGGAACTTGAAGAATCAGCAAAGCTTGATGGAGCAACACCTTTTCAAACTTTCCGTAAAGTTATTTTTCCACTTGCAGCACCAGGTGTATTTACGACAGGTATTCTGGTGTTTATTGCCGCGTGGAATGAATATTTATTTGCATTAACCATCAACACAGAGGATACATGGCGCACGGTGCCAGTCGGAATCTCCTTCTATCAAAGTCAATTTACGATTCCTTGGGGGGATATATCAGCTGCCACTGTCATAGTGACTATCCCTATTGTTATACTGGTGTTGATTTTCCAAAGAAGAATAGTCGCTGGATTAACGTCTGGCTCAGTCAAAGAATAGAGGAGTGCTATAAATGAAAGTAACAGTATGGAATGAGTATCGTCATGAACAACAACATGAAGAAGTTCGAAAAATTTATCCGGACGGAATACATCAAGTTTTAGCATCTGCACTAGGCGAACAAGGCTTCGATGTGAAAACAGCAACATTAGATGAGCCAGAACATGGACTAACAGATGATGTTTTAAACAATACAGACGTTCTTATTTGGTGGGGACATCTTGCACATGAAGAAGTGAGCGATGAAGTTGTTGAGAAAGTTCAAAAGCGTGTATGGGAAGGAATGGGACTAATTGTTCTTCATTCTGCTCATTTCTCTAAAATTTTCAAAAAACTCATGGGCACTGGTTGCGATTTGAAATGGCGTGAAGCAAAGGAGAAAGAACGTCTTTGGGTTGTCGATCCAAGCCATCCAATCGCTGAAGGAATTGGTGAATACATCGAGCTTGAAGAAGAAGAAATGTACGGCGAACATTTTGATATTCCAGCACCTGACGAACTAGTCTTCCTTAGCTGGTTCCAAGGAGGAGAAGTGTTCAGAAGTGGAGCAACTTTCAAACGCGGTAACGGAAAGATATTTTACTTCCGTCCAGGACATGAAACGCACCCAACTTACTACAATAAACAAATTCAAAAAGTAATCGGTAATGCTGTCAAATGGGCAACACCATCAACACGAGACTACCCGGTCTATGGAAATTCAAAACCACTGGAAAAGCTTAAAGGCTATAAGGAGGAATAGAGAATTATGACAAAATTAAAAATTGGTGTCATCGGTACAGGAAGTATTGCAAAATATCGTCATTTAGTCGAGTATGCTCGAAATAATGAGGTAGAAATTGTTGCGGTATGTGATATTAATCAAGCTCGAGTAGAAGAAGTTGGCGCGAATTTTGGAGCGGCTAAAACATTTACTGATTACAATGATTTATTAAAAGAAGACCTTGATGCGGTAAGTGTTTGTACACCAAATTACTTACACGCACCAATTTCAATTGCTGCATTAAAAGCAGGCAAGCACGTTCTGTGCGAAAAACCAATGGCAACAAGTGAAGTGGAAGCAGATCAAATGATTGAAGCTGCACAAAATAGCGGCAAAACATTAATGATTGCTCACAACCAACGTTTCGTTAAATCTCATCAGCTAGCAAAAGAATGGATCACTTCAGGAAAGCTCGGCAAAGTATATAGCTTCAGAACAGCTTTTGGGCATCCAGGACCAGAAACATGGAGTGCAGAAGGAAAAGACAGCTGGTTCTTTAAAAAGAATGAAGCATTTATTGGGGCAATGGGTGACCTTGGTGTTCACAAAACAGATTTAATCCGCCATATTTTAGGTGAAGAAATTGTTGAAGTTGCTGCAATGGTTGAAACAAGTTCGAAGAAAAACGCGGACGTAGACGACAATGCAGTTCTTATTTTAAAAACAGAGAGTGGCATCATCGGCACGCTCGCTGCCAGCTGGTCTTATAA
>NZ_JBFUKT010000051.1:0-20061 GCF_056400705.1 Paenisporosarcina sp. P5_A11 | reverse complement strand
TGAGAATTAGGAGGGAATTGGATAGTTGCGACGATAATCCATGAAGTTGAGACAATAACTAGGAAAGTTGCGACGATAATCCAAAAAGTTACGACGATAACATGAATAGTTACGACAATAATCCAAGAAGTTGCGACGAATCCCCGCCCCATCACTTCGCATTAAAATCACACAAAAAACCCCTTTTCACCAATTGGCGAAAAGGGGTTTTTAAATTAAGCTAAAAGACCTTCAACAGCTACATACGGAAGTCCTTGTGCATCAGCTACCGCTTGATATGTCACGTGTCCTTCTAATGTGTTAATTCCTTTAAGAAGTGCGCTGTTATCTAAGCAAGCTTGTACATATCCTTTGTTTGCAATTTGCACTGCATAAGGAACAGTTACGTTTGTTAAAGCCATAGTTGATGTACGTGGTACAGCTCCAGGCATGTTAGCTACTGCGTAATGAACCACACCATGTTTTTCATATGTTGGGTTATCGTGAGTTGTGATACGATCAGAACTTTCGAAAATACCACCTTGGTCTATAGCAATATCAACTACTACCGATCCAGGTTTCATTGACTTGATCATTTCTTCTGTAATAAGTTTAGGTGCTTTCGCTCCTGGAATTAAGACAGCGCCAATAACAAGATCCGAATCTTTTACAGATTCAGCGATGTTAAATGGATTTGAAATTAATGTTTGCACATCGCGACCAAACAAGTCTTCTAATTGACGAAGACGATCTGGACTTAGATCGATGATTGTAACATCTGCTCCCATTCCAACTGCAACACGAGCAGCGTTTGTTCCAGCAATCCCGCCACCAATAATAGTAACTTTACCACGAGAAACTCCTGGTACTCCACCAAGTAAAATTCCCATTCCACCGTGGATTTTCTCTAAGAACTGTGCACCAATTTGAGTAGACATACGTCCAGCTACTTCACTCATAGGTGTTAATAATGGCAATGAATTGTTTGGAAGTTGAACGGTTTCGTAAGCAATTCCAACCACTTTATTATCCATTAAAGCTTTTGTTAATTCAGGTTCTGGAGCTAAATGTAAATATGTGAACAAGATTAGACCTTCATGGAAATAACCATATTCAGAAGCAATCGGTTCTTTTACTTTCATGACCATATCAGTTGCCCATGCTTCTTTAGCTGTTGCCACAATTTGTGCACCTGCTGTTTCATATGCTTCATCTGTGAAACCTGAACCTAGTCCTGCTCCTGTTTCGATATAAACATCATGTCCGAAAACTGCTAAGTTAACAACTCCTGCTGGTGTCATAGCAACACGGTTTTCATTGTTTTTAATTTCTTTAGGTACTCCAATTTTCATTTTGAAACCCTCCTGTGTTTTATGTAAGTAAGTCAATTGAGCCGACATAATTAAATTATTGAAAGCAAATCAATTCTATCAGATATAATTGAAAATGGCTTTAAAAATCTTTTTATACAATAATTTTAGATAACTCTGTCAATTGAAAGTTGGTGAATTACAAATGGCAGGAATGAATAACCGAAATTTTGAGCAGTTTGGATTGGAAGCAGTCCCTTCTTCTCTTCAACAATCTACTTGGAAAGAGTATGCGATCATTGCTTTTGCTTTTTCCGTAAATGCTGGAAACTTTCTAGTTCCATCTTTAGCAGTTACTCAAGGACACCTTCCATGGTTACCTGCTTTTACCGCGGTTTGGATAGGTGCTTTATTAGCATTTTTATGTGTATCCGCACTTTCTGTCCCTGGTGCTCTTTATGGTCTTCCTGGTCAATACATTTTGCGTGCTTTTGTTGGGTCTTGGCTTGCCACAAAAATCGCATCACCTATCCGTGTGTTAACTTCATTATATTGGTTTAGTGTACAAACAATTGGTGGGACATATATTCTACAATCTGTTGTTTCTAACTTCTTGAACATTCATATTCCGTTTACGCTTTTAGCGGTGTTTACGGCTAGTCTGATGGCTTATTTGGCTCTCGTTGGATACGATGCTGTAAAAAAAGTAACGAGATTATTTTTACCCATATTAATTATTGGACAAAGTCTTATGCTATTTGTCATTTTCACAGAAGTCTCAGTATCGTCAGAAAATTCCTTTCCTAATACAACTTTTGACTGGGGCATATTTTTCTTTTATATGAGTTTAGCATTCGTCCAATTTGTTTCGGGTGTTAGTGCTTCTAGTGATATGACCCGTTATGCTAAATCTGCACGTCAAGGATTCTCTGGTATGTTCCTTGGAAATTCCGCAGGTTATTTAATGACCGCTTTATTAGGAACATTAGTGGCGGCATTTTTCCAATCCACGAATCCTTTCGTTGTGCTTAGTGAAGCGACTACAAATACTTTTATTGGACTTTTCATTACCTTAAGCGGTTTACTTGCCATGATTTCTATCAACATTGGAAATGCATATACTGGAGGGTTTAGTTTACTTAATACGTGGCCTTCTCTTGGAAGATTAAGAAGTGCTTTATTATTCGGGATAGTAGGCGTAATCCTAAGTTGTTTTCCAAGCCTTTCTACTGAAGCAGCCTCTATTATCTCGATTTTAGGAGCGGGCATTGTTCCATTATCAGCAATTATAGTCGTAGATTATTTATGGATTAAAAAAATGTCTATCTCAGAAGAACTCATGATGAATGTGGTCCTTGGTTCTTATAAAATAAATCTTGCAGCCATTCTTACATTTACCTTTATGAGTATTGCTTACTTAATCACCCCAAAGGAGCTTTCACCGGGAATGCTAATATTTATTGGTAGTTCGATAGTTTATTTTTCGCTTCACAAGTATATAGTCACAAAATAGACCCTAATTGACGGAAATCCTATTGAAAAAGCAGGATTTCCAGATTGCTTACCGAAATCTATATATATAGAAAAATTTTGAAGGAGGAATTTATATGACACTTTCATACAAACATATTTTAGTTGCGGTAGACGGGTCTAAAGAAGCAGCATGGGCTTTTAAAAAATCAATTGGCGTAGCACAACGTAATGATGCGACATTAAATCTAGTAAACGTGATTGATACACGTTCATTTGCAGCCATTGAAGCTTATGATCGATCAATCGCAGACCGTGCACAAGCGTTTGCTGAAGAATTACTAGGTAATTATAAAAAAGAAGCTGAGGCGGCTGGAGTTACAAAAGTAAATGTAATTGTTGATTACGGTTCTCCTAAAACAATGATTGCTAGAGAAGTTGCTAAGAAAGTAGAAGCTGATCTTATAATTTGTGGTGCTACAGGTTTAAGCACCGTTGAACGTTTTTTAATCGGAAGTGTATCTGGACATATTGTACGTGCGGCTAAATGTGATGTGCTTGTTGTCCGGACAGAAGAACACATTTAACTAAGAAAAGCGTAAGACGCCACTCTAGCACGCCTACGGTTATAGAAAAAATGGATCGGACTGTTTGCGAATGAGTCACTTAGCAGTAATTATTAAATTTAGCGTAAGACCTGAATATATTTCTGATGATCCTGAAGCTTTAGCTTTATTGTCCGAATCTACAGTAGAAGCAAATGTAAACGTGTCAGAATTAACCGGTTCTGAACTGATGGTTTACTCAACTCCCGATGGTCAACAACATGTAGCGCGCGTTAGTTCCAACGCGCATATCCAAACCGTCAAAAAATTAAACTTGCGTTTGACTTGGCTAGGGCTCATTTCTTCGATAATGAAACTGAAAGTCGTATCAGATAAAAAATCCTCGTCCAGTATTTTATCTGGAAGAGGATTTTTTATACTTTCTTTAACGAATCCAAAACATGTTGCACCGTTGCTTTTAGCCGGTGGCAACACCTTCTCGCATTTAATCCACCATTAGCAATATCTTTGGTTTCAAATGTGCTCTATTCTTCCGTTTCATTCGTAATCAGTTTGCAATTATTCTTGAAGCTGCTCCGTGCAATCCCGCGCTTTCTTTATATGCACTTGCTTCAATTCGTTCTTCTTTACCTTTTAACAATGGATGATGCAAATACTGTCTAACCTCTTTTCGCACTAGTTCGATGAGTCCCGGATGATTATTGAACACACCACCCCCAAGGACGATACAATGTGGATCCTCTAAGACGATAATATGATAGATTGCTTTCGCTAATGTACATATAGCTTCGTTGACAATTGGTAAAATGCAATCGTTGCCTTCATAATAAAACTCCATCATTTCTTTTAGTGTCAGGTTTGTGTTTTTCAACAATTTCTTCCCTTGAGCTTCCAGCGAAGGACCAGATACAAGGGACTCGAGAGAAGTTCGTGGAATATCTGTCAAATTAAACCCAATTTCTCCTGCCATGCCTGCACCTCTCAAAAACATTCCCTTATATATCGAACAACAGGAAATACCCGTACTAAGTGTTACATAAACAAAAGACTCCTGAGAGAATTCACGGTTTGTATATTCTCCCCACGCCGCCATATAAACGTCATTGTCCACAATAATATTCGATTTAGGAAACTCATTAGCAAGCCTTTCGGTTAATAGGAAATTTCTCCAGGGCAAATTGTTTTGGAAGATTGCAATCCCGTTTTCACTGTCAACAATCCCTGGAATTCCTACTGCGATCCCGTTTATTTCATCAATATGAACAAGCGTATTCATACAAAGAGACTTGAATGAATCAATCAGTGACTGGAAGAGTTTCTCTCCGTCATTTTTTTCGCTTCGTATTTCGGCGGCTTGCAATACAGTCCCGTTTGCGCTTAACAGGGCTGTCGCGAGTTTTGTACCACCGACATCAGCAGCCAGAATGTATCCCATTTACACCCCACCTCCGATTATGACAATTTAACAACTTGTGTAAGATTCCGTGGCTTATCTGGATTAAACCCAAAATTCACAGCACGATGATACGCAATTAATTGAAGATATGGAACATATATGGCATGCCGGTTCAGATCACTTATATCATTCGTCAATTCAATTATTTCATCTGCTTTAAATCCTACAGAAATCGGACCGATTGCTAGTACATATCCGCCAAGCCTTTGAATATCTAAAACGAGTTGCTGGTCATAGTCTGCTGTCTCGAGTTGAATGAGCAAAACGACAACTGTCGAACCGTCTACAATTGAAATTGGACCATGCCTAAACTCCAAGCTTGAATAGCTCTCACATTCTGTTTGCGTCATTTCTTTTAATTTTAAAGTCGCTTCTTTCGCTAATCCGTTATATGAACCTGACCCAAGGAAGATAAACCGTTTCTTCGAATAATCTTCAGCTACCTTTTTTGTTAAACCTTCGGATGATAACGCGTTCCTTACCAATTTTGGAACTTGCTTTAGTTCATCCAAGTTTTGACTGGATTCCGCTTGTTTTGCAGCGAACACTTGGAGAGCAAATAGCATATTTGAAAACGATTGAGTCATTACAACACTATTCTCCGAGATATGATCAAGTGCGATCACTTGATCTACCGCTGCTGCCATCGGGGTATCCCCATTACATGTAACCGCTAATGTACGAATATCAGCGTTCCCCTTAAAATGATCGAGGGCAATGAGAATCTCTGAAGTTGTTCCCGATCTTGAAATTCCAACGACAAGGTACTTTTTCCCCGGTACAATAGCTGTAGATGTATGAAGGAATAACTCCGATGCAGGCAGTGCTGATGCAAACTGTCCTGTCACCGTTTGATAGTACTTTGCAGCTGAAGCAGCTAGATAAAATGAAGTTCCACAACCCATGAATAACACTTGATCTACAGCTTCGTGTTCAATTTCTAACTCCTTCACAAGCTCATAAGTTTTTTGTAATTGTTCCGCTTGTCCCATGATTTCATTATACGTATGCATACTATTAATACCTCTATCTGTCATTTATTTTTCGAATCGTAATTTGTTCCATGAAAGCTTCCACTTGTTCGAGATCAATAAAACCGATTGCGCTGTACATTGCATTTACTGAAYCGCATGCAATAGCCCGCTTATAGGCAACGCTATATACTTCATTGTGAGATAACCCATACAGCAAGCCACCGACGAAGGCATCTCCGCTACCGACCGTATTGACAATATCAATCTGAGGGGCATCTGCTCTGAAACACCCAGATTTATTGACAAAAATCGCTCCTTCTCCAGCCAATGTGAAACAGACATGCTCGATACCGGCATCGACGAAACACCTTCCTACTTTAAACAATTCACTTTCAGTTACAATCGATTTCCCTAGTAGAGCGGCAATTTCATGCTCATTCGGTTTTATCGCAAACGGCTTTGCCTTTATTCCATTTTGTAGCGCATCACCACTTGAATCAAGGATCACCTTCGCACCGTTGTCATTTATAATTCGTATGAGGTCAGCATATGCGGTTTGGGGTACCCCTTTCGGTAAACTACCAGATAACGCAAACCATTTTACGCTTTCTGATTTCTGTCTAGCCCAGTCAAGCATGGAATGCCACTCCGCTTCAGATATGTCCGGACCGCCTTCGAGCAATTCAGTTCCTCCACTTTTGTTCTTATCAAGCACTGTTAAGCAAACGCGACTTTCGCCCTTAACGGAAATGAGATCACTTGCAATCTTGTGTTTCTCCAACAGACTGCGAATTCTAACGCCGTTCAAACCGCCTGCAAAACCACCAACATCAACGTTAGCACCGGAATAGTGGAGAACTTTTGCGACGTTCATACCTTTTCCACCTACGTCTTGTGTAATAGAAGAAACTCGATTTGTCCCCCCGATTTCCATTGATTCAACTTCATAAACTTGGTCGATTGCAGCGTTCAGCGTAATGGATGTAATCATTTTTGCAACATCGCAATCTTCGTTTTAACTAGCTCAATAAGTGCCTCTCTTGCTGGAATGAAATATTTTCTCGGATCACTTTCTTTTGGATTCGCAATTAAATACGCCCTTAATTCCTCTGCGAATAAATCTTTTAGTTCGGTCGAGAAGTTCACTTTTGCTACACCGTAATCCAAAGATTTACGTACACTTTCTTTAGGTACTCCTGAAGCTCCGTGCATTACGAGCGGGAGATTCGACACTKCCTGAATTTTTCCCAGTAAATCGAATTGCAATTTTGGTTCTTTTTTATAATTACCGTGTGCAGTTCCGAATGCAGGAGCAAACGAATCGATGCCGGTCTCCCTTATGAATCGCTCCGCCATCAGCGGATCTGTGAATAGAGCTTGATCCTCCATAGAAACTAAATCATCTTCCACACTTCCAATCGTGCCAAGCTCCGCTTCAACTGGTACACCCAATGAACTGGCGGCATCAGTCACTTTTCGGACCAGTGCAATATTGTCTTCCAATGAAAGCTTAGAACCATCAATCATTACAGACGTATATCCCGCGCTCAAACATTCCGTCACGACTTGAAATGATTCACCATGATCGAGATGCAAAGCGACGGGTATTTTCGCTTGTTCAGCGGCCGCTTTTGCCAACGCAATCATATACGGCATCTCAACATATCTGTATGTACTGGAAGTTGTTTGTAGGATGACCGGCGACCCAATTGCTTCTGCACCAGCGATTATTGCTTTAATAATTTCCAAATTGTGAGCACCAAATGCTCCAATTGCATAGTGGTTCTGGTGTGCATCTTTTAACATTTCTTTCGTTGTGACGAGTGTCATAAAATGACCCCTTTCATTAATGGGTTGTTGGTACAACTTTACTTATTTTAAAACTCATAGAAAAATCTATGAGTTTATACGAGATCTGTGTAAAATCTGCAACGATCTCCACGTACGATTGAAATACAATACTCAACTGGTTGATCGTTCGTGTCATATGCTGTTCGTTCTAAAAGCAAAGCGGGTTTTCCTATTTCCGTTTCGAGAAGCGTGCTTTCCCCTTCCCTAATTAAAACCGGTTCGAAAGCTTCTTTTGCCCGAACAACAATCACGTTATAACGCTCATCCAACAAGTCATAAAGGGATGATTTACCTACTTCATACAAAACAGACATGTCTTGAATAACTGACTTCGGCATAAATGACGATTCAAGAATAATCGGTTCATCATTCGCACAACGTAACCTTTTCATCTCAATGACATTTTCACCAGGAGCAAGTTGTAGCCCGATTCTAACGGATTCAGATGGAGTTACTTCTTTTACTTCAAGTACACGGTCAGTGGGATGAAGTCCTTTTTCCCGTAAAACGCGACTAAAACTATAAAATCCGCTTAGTGATTGTTCAAACTTCGGTCTCGAAACGAAAGTACCTTTCCCTTGAACGCGATATAGTGATCCTTCTTGGACCAATTCTTCAATAGCTTTCTTCGCTGTATTTCTACTAACATGAAATATGTCCATCAAACGGTTTTCCGAATCGATTTTATCGCCTGGCTTCCAATCTCCTATTCGGATACGCGCATCCAATCTTTGCTTTAATTGATGATATAACGGAATGACACTTCCTTGATCTAATGGTTTCATAACATTCCATCCTTTATCCTAATTCTCACACTTTCAATATATCACCATTTCAACAAGATTTACACTAATTGAATGCGCCATTACGTTGATAAGCAACAGCTCCTCTGCAAATCGTCAATTCGGGTTGTCCATTCTGAGCGAGGACAACGATRTCGGCATCTTTCCCTGCCTCAATCGATCCTTTTCGATTGTATAAACCTAAACGTTTAGCCTGGTTCGTAGAGGTGATTTTTATTTGATCATATATCGAAAGTCCAAGCCACTTCGCAATATTCAATCTTGCATCATTCATCGTCACGATACTTCCCGCCAAAGATCCATTCGAAGATAATGTACATTTCCCCTCAAGAACGTTCACTCGTTGACCGCCTAAATTATAATCCCCATCAGGCATCCCTTTCGCGCGAATCCCATCAGTAATGACCACAATTCGTTCGGGCCCTTTCATCTTCAAAATAAGTTTCAACAAATCGAGATGAAAATGAATACCATCCGGAATGATTTCTACATAAACTTCGTCATGTAGAAGGGCAGCACCTACAACGCCAGGGTCACGATGGTGTAAGCCTTTCATTCCATTAAACAAATGAGTTGCGTGTGTTACTCCATGACTAATTGCACTGACAGCTACATCATATGAGGCATTCGTATGACCCATCGATGGGAGAACACCTATCTCCTTAAGTTCTGTTAACAACTCAAAATTGTTGTCTAACTCAGGTGCAAACGTAATAATTTTAATCGTTTCTCTGGCCAATTCCTGCCATTCTTTAAACAAAGTAACATTCGGAGGAATGATTTCTTTTTCCGGTTGGGCCCCTTTTTGTTCTTTATTAATAAAAGGTCCTTCCAAATGAACGCCTACCATTTCCGCGACTCCTGCTCCATTACTGTTTTCCATATATTTCGCAAGATTTAATAGCGCTTTACTGATGTGCTTTACCGGATTTGTCATCGTCGTCGCAAGATAAGAAGTTGTCCCTTCCTTTGCAAGCGCTTGTGCAATTCCTTCAAAAGCTTTATGACTCGAGTCCATAAAGTCAAATCCCGCTGCACCATGAACATGAATGTCAATCATTCCCGGGATTACGTATTGTTTCCCAGTACAATCGAATACACTATCTACCTCTCTAAAAGATGGACAATTGGCCATATCTCCAACAGATTCGATTTTTTCTTCTTTAATATGAACATATCCATCGTGCAAGATTGACTTTTCAAGAACGATTGTTGCATTAGTCAAATATAGATTTCTCATGAAGTGCTTCCCTCTCTTATGGATTGAGTCATGTTCCCAACTTCCTCTGACTTAAACGTACCATCAGATTCGCCTTTCAGTCTGAAAGTTTGTGAGGACATCCATGTAAGAAAGAAGATTGTTAAGCTTATACCAAAAAACGGAAGAAGGCCTGGTATGAATAAGAAAATTCGGTACAGTCCATAAAGCCCCATAGCAGAACCAATCACTTGAACTGGGAACGAAATGCTAAGTAGAAGTGATGCTGAAAAATAACGGGACAACGGGAGGTCGTAATGAGCAAACACTTGGAATATATTCATCACCATTACAGCATACAAAATCGTAATCATGACCATAAACGACAACAAGAAGAAGCCGAAAGTTCCGTTCATCGTCAATACAATTCTTAAATTGAGAATGAGAAAATAGCCAATGAAAATCAAAATGACACCAATCTTATTCGAGTTGATAAACTCCGCTTTATACGTCGTCCAATAGTTTCGGATAAGTAATCTTAAATCATCTTGACCATGAAATCTTTTTCGCATGACGACGAATAGCCCTACAGTAGCTGGCGAAATTCCTAAAATAACTAACCCAAGAATTGTAAGACCTATCCACATCAGTTGTAATAACGCTAGCATGGTAACAAATTCAACAAACCAATAAAGCTTTCCTTTCCAGCCATGTAAGTACAATCAAATTACCTCCCTGAAAGGGTAAAACTCATACAAAGAAGTTGTCTTTGTATGAGTTTTTTATTTTACTTCGCTTCTTTCGAGCGATCATATGCCCCTTGAGAAACTACAAGATACTCTTGTATTCCCATTTTTTCAAGTGTCTCCTTGTAGTCATCCCACTTACTGAAGTCTTGTTTGCCTGTAATAAAACCTGCAGTCATTTCATCTATATATGTTTGAACATCTGTCATAATAGCACTGACCTTGTCGGTTTCATCAAGCGTATAGTTCAGCCCTGGAAGAATGTTATCGTCTTTTATGCGATATGGACGAACTTTCTCAGCATTTACAGCGGAATTTTCTTTTCCTTCAGCACCTTGGAAGAATTTTTGTCTAACCATTCCAGGATAATATCCTCCTGGCCAAGTCAAGTATTCACTAATCGCCTGGTCCATATTTAAACCATTCGGATTGTCTGTGATCGTATCTAAATACTTGAAGTTTCCATCTTTATCTTCTTCGTACGTGACATCTTCGAAGCCCATGAAGAACATTTTAGAGCCTTCTTCCCCATAAAAATAATCCATCCAGCGAACCATTGCTTCTGGATTTTTTGCCTTATCTGTCAACACGAACATCCCAAGATTTCCAAGCCCATTCGAAACTGTATTATAAGCACGTTCGCCAGTTGGACCTTCAAGAACCGGTACACCAACATAACCGTCAAGATTCAGTAATTCTGCCGGGTCAATTTCGTTCAGTAAACCAAAATTCCCTTTAGAGGCTTCTGCTGAAAACTCCTGCGGTTGTACCGTGAAAACATCTTTGTTAATTAAACCTTCTGTATAAAGCTTGTTTAAGAATGTAAGTAATTCCTTATATTCATCCGTAGCCGGAACAAATCTAAATTCTTCAGTACCCTCTTTAAAGTCAAGGTTTTTGTTCATTGACCCTTGCTTATTCAAACCATACGTACCGCGCAAATAATCAACGAATTCAACTATGCCGTATCCTCCGCCCCATCCAAGCTCATCTGCTTTTCCATTACCATTCGGATCTTTTTCTTTGAAAGCTTTTAAAACTTCATACAATTCTTCTGGAGTCTCAGGCTCCTTTAGTCCCAATTTTTCCAGCCAGTCTTGTTTAATCCATGGAGTCATTCCTCGGAGTGCTTCAAAGTTCGGGTCATAAAATGTTGGGAAACCATAAATATTCCCATCCGCCATCGTGACTCCTTCTTTCACCGAAGGATAATCTTCTAGAATCTTTTTAAAGTTTGGTGCATATTCATCGATATAGTCATTTAATGGTAGAAAAACACCCTGCTGTCCGTACTTGATTAAATCTGTTTTCGGAAAAGCCGAAGCGAAAAATAGTTCAGGGTAATCTCCAGATGCAAGCATTAAGTTTCTTTTCTCTACTAATCCCTCAATTTGCGTTGTTTTCCAGTTCACTTCAACGTTTGTCAATTTCTCGTACTCTTCCCAGAGCATAAGTTTATTCCAATCTTGTGAGGCGAAGAATTTCGCAGCAAAACCATCCACTTGAATATTTTCTTCAACAATTGGCATGCCGGTTGCTTTTACATTACCGGCATTAACACTTTTTTTAACGGCCCCTTCCTCTTCAGAACAAGCTCCCAAAATACTTGCCGTTAGCAATAGACTTGCTGCAACACCTGAAAAATTCCTTTTCTTCAATACATTCTCCCCCTTGACTATCCTTTTAATGATCCTATCATGACGCCTTTCACGAAAAACCTTTGTAAAAATGGATAGAGCATTAGCATCGGTAAGTTTGCAACAATTAGCACCGCGTATTTCAAACCCTCCACACTAAGTTGTTGCGCTAAAAAGCTTTCCGAAGTTGTTTGAATCATGTCGTCGGTTTGGCCTTTAATAAGAATTTGCCGAAGTATTAACTGTAGCGGAAACTTCTCTTGATCCTGCAAATAAATCAATGCCTGGAAGTATGAATTCCAATGGCCAACCGAATAGAAAAGAACCATTACAGCAATGACTGGGAACGATAAAGGAAGGACGATATTCCATAAAATCCTGAAATTTCCACATCCATCAATCATCGCGGATTCCTGCAATTCATGCGGGATGGACTGGAAGAAAGTTCTCATTATAATAATGTTCCAAACCGCAACTGCATTTGGTATCACCATAACCCAGAACGTATTTAGCATCCCAAGATCCCGAATGAGTAAGTATGTTGGGATAAGCCCCCCACTAAAGAAAATTGTAAAGATAATAAATGCCATAATAACTCCGCGACCCTTTAAATCTCTACGGGACAGTGGATATGCTGCTAATATTGTCATGACGACGTTCAACACGGTTCCAAATACCGTATATTTCAACGTGTTCATAAATCCATTGATAATATCCTGATTTTTAAAAACCTTGTCATAAGCATCCAAAGTAAACTCTTTAGGCCATAACCACATCTCACCTGATACAACATATTGCGGGTTACTGAGTGATGCACTGATTACAAATAGCAATGGATATATCACCATCAAGGCAACAATGGTCAGGAACACATAGTTGAATATATTAAACGTTCGATCTGTCTTAGAGTCTCTCAACTAACCCCACCCCTTACCATAGACTTGTCTCATTCACTTTTTTTGCAATGTGATTGACCATTAATAGCATAAAGAAATTAATTAACGAGTTGAACAGCCCCACTGCAGCAGAGAAACTATATTGTGCTTCCAAAATCCCACTTCTATAAACAAATGTCGAAATTACATCAGACGACGACATATTCAAGGCATTTTGCATAAGATATACTTTTTCAAATCCGACAGCCATTACAGATCCTGCATTCAAAATGAAGAGAATGACAATCGTTGGCATAATCGCCGGAATGTTAATATGGATGATTCGCTGAAACCTTGATGCACCGTCTATCATTGCCGCTTCATGTTGTGAGGGATCCACTGCAGCTAGTGCAGCGATATAAATGATAGAACTCCATCCCATCGTTTGCCACACGTCTGAAAATACATACAAACTTTTAAACAAAGCTGGCTCAGTTATAAAATCAATCGGTGCCCCACCGAAAAGTCGAATCACCTGATTGATTAACCCGTCCGTTTTCAAGAAAAGGAGTAGCATTCCAACAACTACAACAGTTGAAAGGAAATGCGGTGCGTATACAACCGTTTGTACAAATTTTTTGAAACGTAAGCTTTTCACTTCATTTAGCATGAGTGCTAATACAATCGGAATTGGGAATGAGACAGCTAGAGTGAATACACCTATCCCGACAGTATTTTTAATAAGCCTCCAGAAATAGTAACTATCAAAAAACCGTTCAAAGTGTTTAAATCCTACCCATGGACTACCTAAAATGCCTTTTGTCGCAATAAAATCTTTAAATGCGATTTGCAAACCATAGAGAGGGAAGTAATGGAATATGAGAAAGTATAGAATTACTGGTGTAAGTAACAAATAGAGTTCCCAGTTTTTCCGGACGGACTTTCTCCATTCAACCCATGTTTTTTTCTTCGCATTCTGACGATTTTTGAACAACTTCTTTTTTCTATATGTCTCAAATTTTTCAACTGGCGCCACACTTTCACTCATGTTTGTCACGATTAGACCCCCTTTCCTACGAATACATTCAGTTGTGTACGATGCTAGATTCTTGAGATATCATGACTACTTTACCACCTGCACGTATAGATTCTGTTGCCGCACATCCAACTGCCACACTCATTCTACCTGCAAAAGGCGTTGTGAGAGGTTGTTTATCGTAGAGGACCAGATCAACAAAATCTTGCGTTWTTTTAGGATCAGCCCCACCATGACTACCAGTCTCTTTTTTCATTTCGTATGTGACGTCGCTAAACTCTTTCCAGGTATTAGTTTTACGAGTTTTCAAGTATACTTTTCCGTTCACATCGTCGTTCTCAATTCGACCTTCTGTACCGATAAACGTATAATTTCGGGAATAGTCTGGTGTGAAATGACATTGGAGATACGATGCCTTAATACCACCTTCAAGTTCCATAATAAGCATATTATTATCTTCAACATCGATTTCTTCCCTGAATGCACATTCTGTAAATGTTTTTGGATTATATTCTGGACACGTATTTTTCAGATCACACTTTGGACATGTTAAGTCGTTTGGCATCTCCCCTCCAAAGTAATCAAGCCCGCCGAATGCCGCAACTTTCGTCGTGTACTTACCTGAAATCCAATGAATAACGTCAAGATCGTGTGAGCCTTTCTGTAATAGGAGAGAGGTCGTATTTTCTGATTTCCCATGCCAATCGTGGTAGTAGAAATAACCACCCAATCCGACGAAGTGTCGAACCCAAATTGCTTTTAATTCTCCAATAGCGCCTGAGTCAACTAATTCTTTCATCGTTTGGTACATGCTCATATAACGCATATTGAAACCAACCATTAAATGCTTTCCTGATCTCTGCCATGTGTCGATGATACGATCACATCCTTCGACCGTAATCGCAAGCGGTTTTTCAGAATAGACATGTTTCCCTGCCTCAAGTGCTGCTATGACATGCTCCTCATGCAGATAATCCGGTGACAATACCGCAACTGCATCAACATCTTTACGATTCAGAAGTTCTTTGTAATCTTGTGTCATGAAAACCGGTGATTCGATTTTCTCCTGAAATTTCAACAAGCGTTCTTCTGAGATATCCGCAACTGCAACTACTTCAGAACTACCTTCAGGCTTGTGCCAATATTCAGCAATTCCACTTCGAAGACCTGCCCCGATTATCCCCATTCTGACTTTCTTCATTTCTCCACCCCATCTTTTCTTGTTATCATTTTCTTCCAGGAAACATTTTCCCGATTTCGGGAAAACGTTTTCCTGAAAGTGATAATTAAATAAACTTGTAATAATCATGTTGATTGACGTACCAGCAATTCGAATGGCAATAAAGTTTTTAAATCAATATTCGATCTATCTTCAATTTGGTTTAGTAGAATCTTTGCCGCGACTACGCCCATCTCATATTGAGGAATAGATATTGTCGACAATGATGGAACTACGTATTGAGCCATTTCGTTGTTATCAATACCAATGAATGCAATTTCGTCAGGTATGTTAAGTCCTAGTTCATGAGCAGCCCTCATTGCGGCTATCGCCAGTAAGTCTCCTGCGCATAAAATGGCAGTTGGGCGACTGTTTTGTGGCCTACTTAGTAATTCCATCGAAGACATATAGCTTTTTTCCAGGCACCAACCTGAATCAATTATCCAAGTTTCTTCAATAGTCAATCCGAACTCGTGCATAGCCTTTTTGTACCCTTTGAAACGTTTTTCGCTTGCCATATTAACGTCATTCCCACCGCCGATGAAACCGATTCGACGATGTTTTTTTGATATAAGATGTTCCACAGCTTTATATGCAGCTTCTTCCCTGTCATAATCCACGGTGGAAATTGCATGATCACTATAGTTATAATCAACTCCCACAACCGGAATTAACTCCTTACAATCAATAAGGATTTTCTCATCGATTTTATCGATCAGCAACATCCCCTCAACTTCCTTTTCTCGTATCATCTGATGGAATAATGCCTCGTCTTCTAAATCCTCTCTGCTTAACAACAATAATGTGTATCCTGCATTATTCAATGTTTCGCTAATTCCCGAATAGATTTTCGAGAAATACGGGTTCGATTCAGCAAGACGCGGACTTGCAAGCCATGCGATTCTCTTCGTACTCTTTTTTTCTTGGTGTGTAGATGCTACAAGATGTCGTGCGTATTCGTTTGGTGTATAGCCTAACTCTTTTACAGCCATCCAAACTTTTTTCTTTGTTTCAGGATTTACATTCCGTGAAGAACTATTCTTTATGACGCGGGAAACCGTAGAAACTGAAACACCAACTTGCTCTGCAATATCTTTTAATCTCACCATTTTTTTACCTCTTCCCTTTTGTAACCGTTTTCAGTTATCAATGTTGTACCTTATTCTCCATTGTATCTAGCAAAATATTAATTTCAAGATAACTAGTCAACGGGTTGTAGGTACAACTTTGGGTAAAAAAAGAAGAATGTTTTTATATAGTCAGAAAATTGATATTACAAATAATATATAGTTAGATTTCTATAGTGTCAATATATTTTTTAATAATCTGATTAACAGACTATTATTATCTTACTCAAGCAGTACTCTTTATGTTTATATTTCAAATATACAGTGGAAACCCATATTTCCAGTGGTACTATCAGGAGTATTCCATTAACTAGCGCAACACGATACTGTTGCAATAAGAGTCGAGACAAAAGTATGATCCACACACCGTTCCCAAACGTTCACACAAAAATAGTACGGGCCTAACCCGTACCGCTTCTGTTGGCAACAGTTCCTCTGCCCACGCTGCAAATACCGAAGCATGGACAACTGGTTGATACTACTATCAAGATTCCCTATTCCATTTTTAGTTGAAAAGAAAAGACGGTTGACAATCAAGTGAACTAAAGATCGGTTATGGTTTAACTTTGAAGTATTAATATAACTTTACTGATTCATGTATCAAGAACCCTTGATATTCGCTAATCTCACCGTATCTCTAGCTATCATGACTTCCTCATTTGTCGGAATCACAAGTACTTTCACTGGAGAATGTGGGTAACTGATGAACGCTTCTTTGCCACGAATTTTATTTAAGTCTGGGTCCATGTAGACCCCCATGAATTGAAGACCAGCTAATACTTTTTCACGAATCACATCGCTATTCTCTCCAATTCCTGCTGTGAAAATAATAGCGTCGACTCCGTTCATGCGAGCAGCATAAGATCCAATATACTTATGAATTCGACTGGCAAAAACATCAAGTGCCAGTTGTGCACGTGCATTTCCTTTCAACGCTTCTATTTCAATATCACGTAAATCACTTGAAAATCCGGATACACCTAACATTCCTGATTTCTTATTTAAGACATCCAGTACTTCTTCAGCACTTTTATCGGTCTTTTCCATTAAAAATGGGATTAGTGCGGGATCCAAGTTACCCGAACGTGTACCCATTGTAACGCCTGCTAAAGGCGTGAACCCCATAGAAGTATCAATCGAACGTCCCCCGTCAATCGCTGCTATGCTAGCGCCATTTCCAAGATGACATGATATTAAACGGATCTTGTCGACTGGACGATTTAATAAATCAGCTGCTCTTCCCATTACATACTTGTGAGAAGTGCCATGAAAGCCATATTTCCGAATGCCATATTTTTTATAGTAATCATAAGGTATGGAATATAAAAATGAACTTTCTGGCATTGTTTGATGAAATGCTGTATCAAAAACGGCTACAGCAGGTACATCTGGTAAAGCTTTTTGGAATTCTTTGATTCCAGTAATATTTGCAGGATTATGTAATGGTGCCAAATCAGATAGTCTATCGAATACTACAATTGCATCCTCATCGATTAATACGGAATCACTGTATTCTTCACCTCCGTGAACAAGTCGATGACCGATACCATCGATGTCGTGTAGAGAAGAAACAGCATTTTGTTCCACTAGTTGCTGAAGTAAAAGTTGAACCGCTTCTGAATGATTTGTGACTTTTTCTATATCTGTTCGTTCTAGTTTTGTCCCATTTGTTGTTATAGAAAAGATGGGTTCTTTAAGTCCAATACGCTCGATTATCCCTTTAGCAACTACATATTCTTCGGGCATTCGAAGCAATTGGAACTTCAAGGAAGAACTTCCTGCATTGACTGCTAATATATTGACCATAAAAAAACGCCCCTCTTCCACTTATACAGTTATTGTACAGTGGAATAAAGAGGCGGACAACTATCAGTTTGTATTTTCTTGTCGCCACATTTTGACCTTTTCAAAAAATAAAGTCATGGCTTCTTTGTTTGACATATTCGGAGCTTTTGCAAGTAACACTTCTTTTGGTTGTTTTAAGTCACTTGATTTCTTTTGAAGGACGAGTAAGCTCTTAGCATGTGACTCATTTTTAAATAAGTTTACAGGCAACTGAACAACTGCTTGAATCCATGCATGCTTAGCAAAGTAAGAATGTAAATCTTTTGCTTGTGGCGACTCGAAAATTCCTTGTGGGACTAAAAATACTAAGTATCCACCGTCGACTGTGTGGCGAATCGATTGTTCGATCATTAAATGGTGAGCAAAGGACATTCCTTCCTTAGCCTTTAACTCAAATCCAGAAGCCGTTTTCTCATCCGGATAAAAACCAACTGGTAAATCACTAATGACAACATCTACTGGATCGATTAATAATGGTTGTAATGCATCCTGGCGGTAAAGAGTTACAGGTTGTTGCAATAAATCACCTGTTGAAGCAGCAAGTCTAATTAGCATGTCATCAATTTCAACAGCCGTAGACGAAGCTTTGTCTTGTAAAAAGTTTAATACCGTGAACAATAAATTTCCGGTACCAACCGCCGGGTCTAGTATAGAAACTTGTTCTTTATCCTGTGTCAATTGGTCAACAAAATAGCCGACAAGCAACCCCAGAGAATCAGGCGTCATTTGATGATGTGCTTGAACATGTTCTTTCATGCCTTTAAGAATGGTAAGTTGAATGGCTTTTCGAATATCTTCTTTTTGTATGTTTTGAATGTTTGGTTTGATATCACCGTCTAGCCACATCTCCGTTGTTTCCAACACGCCTTCAATATACGTTAATTCTTCAGAAGTTTGAAGTTTTTTAGCATGTCCATCGATAAATGTGAATAATTGTTCCACTGAACTGTTCATAATGTGCTCCTTTAAATGGCCTTCAAGACGTAAGGATTGTATATCCTCTTTTTTGAAAGCTAATGAAAATGGCAAACCCACTCAAATAACGAGTGGGTTTGTGTTACTTAATTTTTTACAGCTTTTACAGCTTCAATTGCTTTTTCGTAATTTGGATGCTCTGTTGCTTCCGGAACATATTCAACATATGTAACTTTATCATTGCTATCCACAACAAAAATTGAACGCGTAAGCAAACGTAGTTCTTCAATTGCAACACCATATGCTTTACCAAAAGATAAATCACGGTGATCAGAAAGTGTTTGTACTGAATCAATTCCAGCAGCTGCACACCAACGTTTTTGGGCAAATGGTAAATCGTTTGAAACGGTTAAGATGACAACATCTTCCCCAAGTTCTGCTGCACTTTCGTTAAATTTACGTGTTTGAGAATCACAAGTTCCAGTGTCTAATGAAGGAACAACACTTATTAATCTTGTTTTACCTTTTGAATCTTGTAATGTAACCGGGCTAAGGTCGTTCGCTAATACTGTGAAATCTGGCGCCGTGTCACCTACTTTAACTTCATTACCCATTAATGTCATCGGATTTTGCTTGAATGTAATTTGTGCCATTATAACGCCTCCCTTTTATTAATTAAAAGTATACCATTTCCATAAGAAAACTTTCGAATGATAAGCCTATGGTCAGCTAGCAGATTCATCAATAGCTAGAGTACCATTTTACGAAACCTTATTAAAAAGCTTTCGGATGTAGCAACTAGCTCACTTCAGAAACATGGTTGTACGAAGTGTCTACTTTCTTTTCATACACTTTTTCATGAATAACCATGGTATCTGCAATAAAGTCATGTAACCCTTGTTTTTTAGGGGTAAAGCCTATTACCCAATATAAAGGCAAGATCGTTGCCGAGAAAAAACGACCAATCCATTCACGAAATAAAATCGTCACAAAAGTGATGGATTCATCTTTTAAAGATATCACCCGTAGACCAAAAACCATTTTACCCACTGTT
>NZ_JBFUKT010000050.1:0-20179 GCF_056400705.1 Paenisporosarcina sp. P5_A11 | reverse complement strand
GTAATCTTCCGGAATATCCCCAACCATAAAATCCCCCCCTCACAACGTACCTTTTAAGAGCGGGGGGGTGAAAAGTTTCTCTGTTCCAACTGCTATTACTTGAAACAATAACGGAATTATTTATTTATTTCCTCCTTTCAAAATTTTTAAGAAAATTTATTAAAAATTTCGTAATATTCAAACTTTTCTTCTGGATAAATCATGTATAATCATAATAATATTTCGTTTAATATACTTAATGGACATTTATATTAATGGAAAGAAGGGGAGTAGAGCATGTGGATACATACACTGTTATTAAATGCATTCATTATTATCCTTTGTATTTTTTGCTATCAAATATTTTGGTTAGATAAGGATGGAAATAAAGTGCGTAATAATGTATTAATTTCCTTTCTTTCATCAATTTCTACTATTCTTTGTATGACGTTCCCCTTCAGTTTTCATTTGGGATATATTTATGATTTACGGCTTATTCCTATCATTTTAGCCTTTCTATATGGCGGTTTAAGAAGCTTTATTTTTGTCACCTTTGTTTATCTTTCTTACCGTTTTTACTTAGGAGGAAACGGCTTTTTCCCATCAGTTATTATTATGGTTATTTTGCTCGGTTCTATTATTGTAATATTTTATTTTGTTCGACCAGCTGATTTAGAGAAAAGGAGAAAATTCTTTGGCACACTGCTAATTCTTATTTGTACTAGTTCTTTTTCTGTTTTTGCTATATTGAACGAAATAAAGATAGATGGAACGACCGGCTCTGTTCGTATGCAATTTTTATGCAGTTTTATAGTAATCAATATCCTTACGGGATTATTATCTATTTATTTAATTGAAGGAATGATTGAAAAGTTTAAAATGAAAGAAAAAATTCAAAGGGCAGAAAAATTTTATGTGATAAGTGAATTGGCCGCCTCTTTTGCTCACGAGATTCGAAATCCACTAACTACTATATATGGATTTATTCAGTTGTTTCATAAAAATGAAATCTCGGAAACACATAAGGATGAGTATTTACAAGTCATGCTGCAGGAGTTAGAACGGGCACAGTTCATTATTGACGATTATATATCATTAGGAAAACCACAAAATAATGTTATAAAAGACTCGATAGATATTAGGCTAATTGTCAATCAAGTAATAAATAACATTTCACCGCTAGCAAGCTTACATAATATTGAAATCAAAAGCAGTATTAATGATTCACTTTCTATAAATGCAAATGCCGATAAAATAAAACAGTGTTTAATTAACATAATAAAAAATGGGATTGAAGCCATGGCTAATGGTGGGATGCTACGAATTAATGTGAAAAAGGGAAAGAATAGTATTGTGATTGAGATTATCGATTCAGGCATTGGAATGTCTCCTAAGGAGATAAAGCGGATCGCTATGCCGTTTTATTCATTAAAAGCGGAGGGGACTGGGCTCGGCACTATGATTGCATATGGTATTATTAAAGAATTAAACGGGGATATAGAAATAAAAAGTGAAAAAGGKAAGGGAACATGTTTTTCAATTATTTTTCCTTCATTATAAAAGGGTCACACATGTCCGTGTTGTTTATTTAACTTTTACATTCGAAAGCGGAACTCGTTTTCTATATCTAGGGACTGATGTAAAGTCAATATTTTGACGTAAAACTTACAATAATACAATTTCTGGAATAAAAATAGACCGAATTTTCCTACGGTAAGGAGGGAATTCGGTCTATTTTGCTTCTATCCGAAAGGAACACAGTATGTTATTTACTATTGACTTTTTTTCAAAAAAGATTAATATGAAATAAACTTCACGTGAAGTTAACTTCACTACAGGAGAATAAGTTGGTTAGGAGAGGTATGATTGAAAAATCTATTCATACAGCGTTTTCTAGTCGCAACTGTGATAATTATATTGGGAATCATTCAAATAATTCTCGATACATCACTAAGATTTAATTTTGGCTATATCATAGTATTCCTAGGTGGAATAATTTTGTTGTACTCAACAATTTCTTACATTACATCCCGTAAGAATAAATCACTAGAAAAGGAATTATCGAAGGAGTATGACGAAAGAGATGCTTTAATTGATGGGAAAGTTGCTCGCTTTTCCTTGCATATTCTGATGTGCGAAATTTTTATTCTTATGTTTATAACTAATTTTGTCGTTATCCCAACAAATACTGCATTATTTGTTGTCTTAGTATCATTAATATTTATTGAAATTGGGTCTAGAAAGTATTACAATCTTGTCCTTTAATTCGGAGGATTTATGAAAAATAGAGTAAAAGAATTGCGAATAGAATATGGAATAACGCAACAAGAATTAGCTGATAAAGTAAGTGTATCTTCTAGAACAATCATCTCATTAGAAAAACAAAAGTATAATCCATCTGTGCTACTTGCGTATAAAATAGCTTCAGCTTTTAATTTATCAATTGAAGAAACTTTTATTTTTGATGAGGATGACAAATAATACATTTCACAAAGATGCACATATTAAACAAACAACGGAGGAACATAAATGCTTATGGTATTGTTTATTTTTGGGGCTGTTTTAATAGTTTGGGGTATTTATCGTATGAAAACAGATGATGGATTATTTGGAAAAAACCGAAAAAGTAAAAACATGTTCAATTTACTGCTAATGGGGGAAGCTTCAGGATTAGGGCAATTTTTGAGTGGAATTCTGTGTATTATTATAGGGATTATCGCATTTGTTGTGAAGTAGTAATATATAAGAATTTCAATTTTTCACTGAAATATTGTGAATGAAATCACTTAAACAAACATGTGCGTTAGTTGAAGAACCGGCTGCCTTTTACGAGGCCACTGAAAAACGTACGTTTTTAATTTTGTGAGTGTGATTTAACTTTAAAAGGCGTCATTTCGTTCGAAATCGAACGAAATGACGCCTTTTTCTTTGTATTACTTATTCYGATTCCTTCATTAAGGTCATAATTCGTTTGAGGTTTACCGCAAATATAGCCACGGCTCCTCATTTGCATGCCAAATAGAATACGCAAGCCGAGTCGTTGTCATAGATGCCGATGATAATGTTAGGAAATGGGAACCGACGGTCTTTAAAGAATACAATTGAGCGTGGATGTTAAATATTCAAATTAGTTTGGGTGTCCATTAATAGTGGATGCTCTTTTTTGAATCAAGCATATGTATCGTTGAATTTTAATTGCATCTGTAACAAAAATCGTCCTTTTTGTTACACCTAAAGCAACTGTCCATACGAACACAAAAATTTTGAGATTGTATTTATTTCCGTGTTTTGCAACCGGGATCCCATTATGAAAATAAAAGATGGACAAATAAAGAACGGATTTACATAACCTTAACATCGGATTAATGTGGGATTAATATTGACTGATTATGATTAAACCGTAACAAACAGTAATAAACATTAAAAATCCCACACTAATTGGAGGCAATTTTATGAATTACAAATTCAAGAAGAATTGTTACAAGTCTATTCAAGTTTTGATGTTAGGAGCGAGTGTACTAGGATTAGCTGCTTGTGGAGCTACTAAGGAGGCTGCTCCAGTTGTTAAGGATCCAAGTACGTTAACCCTGAAAGAAATTGAAACAAAGGCAAAAGAAGAGGGGACAATTAATAGTGTCGGTATGCCTGATTCATGGGCTAACTGGGGAGAAACGTGGAATGAAGTGAAGCAAAAATATACACTGGAACACAATGATACAGATTTATCCAGTGCCGAAGAGATTGCCAAAATGGAATCTGAAGGAGAGAATGCAACAGCTGATATCGGCGATGTAGGGATTTCCTTTGGGCCTATCGCGGAACAAAAAGAATTAACGACACCATATAAAACTTCCTATTGGGACGAGGTACCTGACTGGGCAAAAGATGACAACGGAGATTGGGTTGTTGGCTACCAAGGAACGATTGCATTCTTTACTAATAAAGAATTAGTAGATAACCCGCCAAAATCTTGGGATGACATATTAAAAGGAGATTATAAAGTAACAGTTGGAGATGTTCAGCGTGGTACACAGAACCAAATGGCCGTTCTTGCTGCCGCTATCGCTAACGGCGGTGATGAAACAAATCTCCAACCAGGAATTGACTATTTTGCTAAGCTTGCCAAGCAAGGCCGACTTAGCTTAACTGATGCCAAGCCGGCTAACATCGAAAAAGGGGAAGTGGAAGTTGCCCTTGTTTGGGATTTCAATGCTCTTGGTTACGCTGAACAAATTGACCGTGATCAATTTGAAGTAGCCATTCCAAGTGAAGGTTCAGTCGTAAGCGGCTACGCAACTATTATTAACAAATATGCAAAGCATCCGCATGCGGCGATGGCAACTAGAGAATATATCTTAAGCGATGAAGGACAAATTAATTTAGCTAAAGGATTTGCCCGTCCAATTCGCGATGTAGAACTTCCGAAAGAAGTAGCCGAAAAAATGGTTCCAGAAGTACAGTACAAAAATGCAAAACCAATTGAGGATTACAAAGCTTGGGAAGAAACGGCAAAAAATTTACCGCAGCTTTGGCAAGAAGAGGTGTTAGTCCATGTCAAATAAAGTAATAGCAATTGTTGTTGATGGTATGAGATACGATAAAGCATGTGAGGCTCTTGGATTTATTCAACATCTAGTTGAAACAAATCAGGCAGCACTTTACAAAGTAAAGTCGGAACTCCCAAGTCTTTCCCGTCCATTATATGAAGTGTTACTAACGGGTACACCGGCATCAGTGAACGGAATTACGTCCAATCAAGCCGTTCGTTTATCTACTGAGAAAAGTCTCTTTCATCTTACGAAAGAAAACGGCTTAAGAAACGGAACGGTATCTTATTACTGGGTAAGCGAACTTTATAATCGCGCGCCATTCCATTTTATTGAAGATCGTGAGCAAGAGGATGAGTCTAAGCCGATTCAATATGGAAAATTTTATTGGGATGATGACTATCCAGACAGTCATGTGTTAATGGATGCAGAAGCTTTGAGAAGAAAGCATGATCCACACTTTTTATATATTCATCCGCTCGGTGTAGATGTAAAAGGAGAAATTTTCGGTTCGGAATCGAAAGAATATCGTGAACAAATCTTAAAAATGGGAAGCTTGTTGGCACAACTTTTGCCAATTTGGATCAAAGAAGGTTACCACATTTTAATTACATCTGATCATGGCATGAGTGAATATGGTAACCATGGCGGCATAACTGATGGTGAGCGAGATGTACCGCTCTTTATCATGAGTCCAAAAGTTAAGCCTGGCGTTTACAGTGAAGTGGTTCCGCAATTAGCTTTTGCACCGCTCGTTTGTGAACTTTTAAATATTGAGCCATCCAATAAAATGATTTCATATCAATTGCCAGGTTTGAAAGGAAAAATTACCCTTTAAAAAAGATGCACGAGTCAACATTAAAATGAAGAATGTAGGTGGATTGGAATTGGTTTAACGAACGTATTGTTAGACCAATTCCCAAATTGATAGAGAACATAGAGGAGCGAGAAGTCTTGCGAAAAATAAAAAAACAAAAAATTTACTTATTAGCTCTTTTATTGCCATTTATTATGTTTGTGATTGCATTTGAAATAGGACCATTAGTAGCAATGATTAAAAATAGTTTTTATGCAGACGATGGAATTCAAGTTACGATTAATCAATATATTACTATATTTAAAAGTAAATTTTACTTACAAGCCATTCAAAATAGCCTTGTCATTTCCTTATTTTCTGCTGTAACTTCTGTGATTATAGCAGTCATTGCAGCCTATTCGTTTACAAAATTCTCACAAAAAATACAAAATCGTTTACTAACGATTACCAATATGACTTCGAACTTTGAGGGGATTCCCCTTTCATTTTCATATATTATTTTACTTGGAAACAATGGGTTGTTTACGTTGCTTTTTTCTAAGATTGGTTGGGATGTATTTGCGGATTTTAATTTATATTCATGGACAGGCCTCATTCTTGTTTATGTTTATTTTCAAATTCCGCTTGCTGTTATGCTCATCTACCCGTCTTATCAAGGAATTAAGCAACAATGGAAAGAAGCCTCTTCATTATTAGGAGGGTCAACAGTATCATTTTGGCGTCACATTGGGATTCCAGTTCTTTTACCTAGTATTGTAGGTACATTCAGTATTTTGTTTGCTAATGCGATGGGAGCTTACGCGACAGCCTATGCATTAGTCGGCAGCAACTATAACTTATTGTCATTGCAAATTGCCTCTCTAGTTGCTAGTGACGTTGCACTAAAGCCACAGTTAGGTAGTGCGTTGGGAGTTCTTCTAGCGGCGACTATGATAGGGGCGATGTGGTTTAATGGACGAATGATGCGTCGCATTAGGAGGGATTTACGATGAAATATTCATTGACTTTTCATAAAGTGATTGTTGGGTTATTAGTTATCTATTTATTAATTCCTCTTGTAGGAACATTTTTATTCTCGATTGCCGGTAAATGGGATCATACCATTTTACCTGAGAGTTATACAATGCAATGGTATATTGAATTATTTCAAGATGAACGGTTTTATGATGCTTTTGGACGAACGCTGTTTTTAATTGTCATGTCTGTAGGTCTTAGTGTTGTTATTATGCTTCCGACTATCTTTATCATCACGATATATTTCAGTAAATGGGAAGGATTACTTCAAGCAGCAGCTATGCTTCCTTACGGAATTCCACCCATTGTTGGAGCTGTTGGATTAATCAAGATATATTCAGATGGACCGATTCAAATTGCCGGAACACCTTGGATTTTAATCGGTGCTTATTTCATAACGATTCTGCCATTTATGTATCAAGGTATTCGTAACAGTCTTGGTACGCTTAATGCTGTGCAACTTGTTGATGCAGCTGAACTACTCGGTGCTACAAAATTCCAGGCGTTTCGCACGGTGGTGTTTCCAAATATTATATCTGGTATTTTAGTTTCTACCTTATTATCAGTCGCTCTTTTATTTAGTGAGTTTGCTTTTGCCAATTTGCTTGTCGGGGGCCGATTTGAAACTCTTCAAATTTATCTTGCCGACAAACTAAATAGCAGTGGTCACTTAACAAGTGCAATTGTTATTACTTATTATTCAATGATTTTGCTTTTAACGGGGACTGTATTAAAACTTACGTTTAGAAACGAAAAAAAAACTGTCGTGTCAAATAAGAAGCGAATTCTTTCATTTCATAAAAATACTACTTTAGAAGGTGAAAAATAATGAGCTATGTAACCATTGATCAAGTGACTAAGGGGTATGAGAATCAAGTCGTTTTAAATGACATTTCTTTAAAATTAAAAAAAGGAGAATTTGCTACACTTCTTGGGCAAAGCGGATGCGGAAAAAGTACATTATTACGTTCCATTGCGGGGCTTGAAGACGTAGATTTAGGAATAATCTCAATTGATGGRAAAGATATTACTAATTTATCACCGCGTCAGCGTGAAGTCGGTATGGTATTTCAGTCTTATGCGCTTTTCCCGAATATGAGCGTTTTTGACAATATCGCGTACGGCCTTAAAATGAAAAAGGCAAAAAATATTAAATCAAGAGTGAAAAAGATGATTGATATGGTTGATTTAATAGGAAAAGAAGAGTCTTATCCTCATCAGTTATCTGGCGGGCAACAGCAGAGGGTTGCTCTTGCCCGTGCGCTTGTCATGGAGCCGAAAGTACTGCTTTTGGATGAGCCGTTAAGTGCATTGGATGCGAAAATTAGAAAAAGTTTGCAAAAAGAATTAAAGAGAATACAGAAAGAATTAGATATTACAACTATTTTTGTTACTCATGATCAGGAAGAAGCAATGACGATGTCTGATCGAATTTTTGTCATGAATAAAGGACAAGTTGTACAATCTGGTTCTCCATCAGAAATTTATACTTCTCCAGTCAATACATTTGTTGCAAAATTCATCGGAAATTACAATGTTTGTAATTTGGAAGTTTTCCGTAAACTTGTTCGCAGCATAGAAATAAAAGGGAATGAAGTCGCGATTCGTCCTGAAGTTTTACAATTAGTTTCTGTTGGTGAGGAAAGCTTGGATTTACAAGAGAACTGGGTAATTAAAGGGTCTATTAAAGATGTTTCCATGATAGGGAATGTTTTGAGATACGAAGTAGAAACAGATGAGTCCGCTTTCCTTGTAGACTATCTTCACCACCGAGGGAATATGTTTGAGCAAGGAGCACACGTTCATATTCTTGTACCGAAGAAAGAATGCATTATTTTTTAAATTATTAATGATCACGGGGGAAGAAATATGTCTGTTTTTCCAGAAGAAAGAAAGAATGAAATTTTAAAAGAGCTTAACATAATGGGAAAAGTAAAAGTGATGGAATTAGTTGATCAGTTTGATGTTTCAGAGGAAACGATTAGACGCGATTTGATGATATTAGAGGAAAAAAGACTTTTAAAAAGGGTTTACGGTGGAGCGATTAAAACAGTCTTTGAATTTGAGGAGCCTCCATTTACACAGCGTACAACAGTGAATCAAGAAGCGAAAGTCAAGGTTGGAAAAAAAGCAGTAGAACTCATTTCTAACGGAGATGTGATTGCCATCGATGTAGGGACAACCATGCTTGAATTTTCGAAGTGTATTGAAAATAAAAAAGATATTACGATTTTAACCAATTCTCTTCCTGTGTCGTCTGTGTTAACCGAAAAGCTCAATCAAAATAAGTTTACAGGACAAATTCTATTATTAGGAGGACAAATTGATCCAAAGCATCAATCTATAAGCGGCAGTCTCACAGAACAAATGTTAAATCAATTTAATATTGATAAAGCGTTCATTTCAGCTGGTGGTGTTTCCATTCAAAGTGGAGTTAGTAATTATCATTTACATGAAACATTAGTTTCACGCAAGATGGTCGAGGTATCAAAGCAAGTTATATTGCTAACGGATTACTCTAAAATTGGTGTTGAAACATTTTGTAAAGTTTGTCCTCTAGAAAAAGTCGATATGATTGTCAGCGAGCAACCATTTCCAGAGGAATGGAGAAATCATTCGAAATTAGAGGAAATCAATTGGAATCTAGCATAGTCAATCTATAAAAGGACATATCGAGATGGAAGAGCGAGTTCTCTCTCTTTTTTGATTAGATTTTTATTGATAGTAGGTAAAAAAGCTAGAAAGATAATTTAATAGCTAAAATGAGAAAAGGAGCTATATATCCATGAGTTTCATTGCGATAGATTTAGACGGAACATTATTAAACGACAAGAATGAAATTAGTGAAGAAAATATAAAGGCAATTCAATATGCCCAAGATAGAGGCTTTGAAGTAGTTATTTCAACAGGGCGGGCTTATTTTGACGTTCAAACAATTTGTGAAAAAGCCGGGATTTCCCCCTTTGTAATCGGGACAAATGGCGCAACTATTCATTCGAAAAGCGGAAAGTGCATTTCATCTGTTACGATAACAAAAGATTGTGTCCAATCTATTCTCCAGTGGTTAGATGAACGGAATTATTATTACGAAGTGTTTACTGATAAAGCTATTTATACTCTTAAAAAGGGAAGAGAACATTTCCAGAATGAGATTAATAGTTTGAAAAGCGCAGAGTTGAATACAGATATGAAAGAATTAGTTGAAGTAGCGGAAAGGCAATTTGACCAGTTTGGATATGTTTTAGTTGAAAACTATCATGATATCTTAAAACAGGAGGAAGAATTCTATAACATTTTAGCATGTTCTTTTGATAAAAAGAAGTTAGAGGATGCATGGAACCAATTCAAAAAGTTTGATGAGTTGATGGTTGTTTCATCTGCTGATCATAACATTGAAATTACAAGTAAAAGAGCTTCAAAAGGAATGGCTCTCGAAAAATTGGCTATCTTGATGAATGGCTCCTTAGATCAGTCTATGGCAATCGGGGATAGCAACAATGATTTATCCATGTTTCAGAAAGTTGGATACAGCGTAGCGATGGGAAATGCGAAAGATGACATAAAAACTGTTTGTACAACGACAACCCTTAAAAATGACGAGGATGGGGTAGCTTATGCGATTTATCGATATATGGAGAACTTCGTGATTCAAAAATAAGTGTCAATGCCAAAGGAGAGAGCGACAAAATGGCATGGATATATATCATAATGGCAGGGATTTTGGAAATTGTCTGGGTGATAGGTCTTAAATATTCACACGGATTCACCGAAATTATACCTAGTATAGTAACGATAATTATCATAATCTTTAGTTTCTTTTTGCTTTCAAAAGCTTTACACTCAATTCCCTTAGGAACTGGTTACGCCATTTTTACTGGATTGGGAACGGTGGGAACTGTAGTAACTGGGATGCTTTTTTTTGGAGAGACCATTAATCTATTGAAAGTATTTTTTGTGGCTTTAATGATAGTAGGGATAATTGGAATAAAAATTGGTCCAGCACAACCTGAACATTAAAGAAAATGAAATGATTTATATAAGGTTAGGGGATGATTCGATGGCTTGGGTTTTTCTTCTTATTGCTGGATTTGCCGAGATTGGTAGTGTAATAAGCTTGAAACTTGCAGACGGGTTTAAAAAATTTCTCCCCTCTGTAGCGTGTCTTTTTTTTGGGAGTTTAAGCTTTTATTTTCTTTCTTTGTCATTAACTTCTCTTCCAGTGGGTACTGCCTATGCAATATGGACCGCTATCGGCACTGTTGGAAGTGTTTTAGCAGGAATGATATTCTTTAATGAACCTAGAAGTTTAAGATTAACCCTATTGATTATGTGTATAATTACAGGAGCTGTAGGTATTAAAATGACTTCTGGACATTAATATCAGGGTTTTAAACGGCAATAAGCTAGATGCAGAAAAAGGTACGAACCTTAGGAGGAGAAGAGAGATGAAAACTATTCAAGATTGGATAAAAGAATATCCTTTAATAAACGAGTTAGTTGCTACAAAGGAAGTGTTTTGGTCAAATCCTAAATATGAACCATTTCAAACAGAGGGTAAGAAACTTCCACTTAATGATAAAGATGTAAAAGATGCTGAGGAAAGGCTCAAGCGTTTTGCTCCTTACATTGCTAAGGTTTTTCCTGAAACAAGAAACCTAAACGGAATCATTGAATCTCCGATTGTACCCATCCCGGCGATGCATGAACAGTTATCACACACCTATGAGCATCCATTAGAAGGGACATTTTTGTTGAAATGTGACAGCCACCTTCCCATTTCAGGTTCCATTAAAGCACGCGGCGGCATTTACGAAGTGTTGAAACACGCAGAAACGTTGGCGATTCAACATGGTTTATTATCAGTAGAGGATGATTATTCGATCCTTGATAGCGATAAATTTAGAAACTTCTTTTCCGATTACTCCATTGCCGTCGGATCTACAGGCAATTTAGGGTTAAGTATAGGCATAATGAGTGCCAAATTAGGTTTTAAAGTATCGGTCCATATGTCTGCGGATGCAAAGAAATGGAAGAAAGATCTCCTTAAAAGCAAAGGAGTAACGGTGATTGAATATAAGGAAGATTACAGCAAAGCGGTCGAAGAGGGGCGCAAACAGGCTGATAGTGATCCGAATTGCCACTTCATTGATGACGAGAACTCTCGCGATTTGTTTTTAGGATATGCAGTGGCAGCAATTAGACTAAAAAAACAATTAGAAGATTTAAATGTAACTGTAGATGAAAACCATCCACTATTTGTTTACCTTCCATGCGGAGTGGGCGGTGGGCCGGGAGGAGTGGCTTTTGGTTTAAAACTAATGTATCAACATCGAGTACATTGCTTCTTTGCAGAGCCTACACATTCTCCATGTATGTTACTTGGGCTAGTAACAGGTCTGCATGATAAAATCTCTGTACAAGATTTTGGAATTGACAACATCACATCAGCAGACGGCCTTGCGGTAGGAAGACCATCAGGATTCGTTGGTCAAACCATGGAGCCTTTATTAAGCGGAAGTTATACGGTAAGCGATAATGAATTATTTAAACTATTAAGCGCATTGGTCGATACAGAAAATATTCACCTGGAGCCTTCCGCATTAGCCGGTGTAATAGGGCCGGTAAAGTTATGGACTGAAAAAGAAGGAAAAGAATACATACAAAATCATAACTTAACAGATAAAATGAAAAATGCTACACATATCATGTGGGCTACCGGTGGAAGTATGGTTCCTAAAGAAACGAAAAACGAATATTATAAAAAAGGAGTAACGTTATCACAAGGAACCCAGCCGAATTGGGATTAGACGGATTCATGATAAATATTGTCCCATGGCCAGAGTAGTTACCAGGATGGGGCACTTTAGAATCGTTGAACCCGAGTATTTAGAGAAAGTAAGAAAAGAAATTCAAAAGTATGGATTTTTCGCTGAAATAGACAAAAGTAGAACAGATCCAGAACTCTTGATGGCATATGACGGGAATCAACATATATCTTTTGTACTATAGTGTCTAGTGAAAAAGTGCGGTTAAAATTATAACATTTGATGAACAGGCAAATGAAGATTTAAGCTTTATACTAGTACTGTGTCTTGGAGCACAGCCGGTGATTGACTAGTGGGGAATTTCTTCATTTTGCCAGTGCCGGTTTTTTGATGCATAATAATAGTAATCTTATATTTCTTTGAGATAAAGGAAGGGATCGTTTTGAAAAAGATAGACTCTATTTCTATGAGAGAAAAAATAGTAAGTTTTTATCTTTATTCTATTTCTTTTCTTGGTATGATTGCTGTTATAAGTTCCCTATTTAAAAGTGAAATGCCTTCTGAATTAATAATCCTTTTGCTGTTAGCGGTGTTTATGGGGATTATTGAGTATTTTCCTATCCGCATTGGGAGAGGAGGAATCACGCTCAGCCTTACGCTCATTTACCCAATGATTTGGGAGTTTGGGATACATATAACTGTCATTGCTTGTGTGTGTGTAATGGTATTTACCCAGTCCATTCGCCGTTTACCCATGCAAAGAACACTATTTAATACTACTCAATTTGCTTTAAGTATCATTCTAGCAGAATGGTTGTCCAAACAATGTATTTCTTTTTTTATTACGGAGATGAACCTGCCTGTTTTATATGAAGAATTAATAAGCTTGCTTTTATTTACCGTATTCTTTTGCTCTATCAACACCCTTTTTTTCGATCTTTTAATGGTGCTTCTTCCTCAGCCATACACGCGAGAACAATGGCACAAGAAAAATATGTTAGTATTTTTGAGTGCAAGTTTTTGTTTATTCTACGCCTTTCTTATATATATCTTAGAACATCGATATCGCGGAGAGATGGATGGAATTACTGTTCTGTTCTTCTTTTTCCCGCTTGTAGCCATTTGCATCATTAGTTCTTTCTCCCGGCAAATACGGATTGAAAAAGAACGATTATATAAACTTTTTTCTATTACGACGGAGTTGAGTCAGGGGCTATCTGCCGGAAACTTACATCAGATGAAACAATCACTTAAAGGATTCTTGGGAATACAAGCATATGCTTTATGGGCAAAAGATGAAGGGAACTGGCAGATTCTGTTAATGGATGGAAAAGYACATTCCAATATTTCAAGTTCGTTTGATCTGCATCCGAATTTTGAGGAGATAGCCAAAACCTTTGTTGTTACTGATTGGAAAACGGGTATGGCTCCAGGAGATGAAGTATTTGAAGATGTCATACGCTCCCTCGTCTACTTACCTCTTAAAGTCAATAATGAGTTGGTTGGAATGTTTGTTGCAGGCAAAAGCAGGGGGGCGAGTTTTATTACCGAAGATATACAGTCTTTAGCTACGTTTGCCAATCATTTGGGTAGCTTGCTTAAAACACGGTCGCTCGTCTCCGAACAGGAAAAGCGAGTTATTTTGGAAGAAAGAAATCGACTAGCCCGTGAAATCCACGATGGAATTGCACAAGTTTTAGCTGGGGTCATATTTCAGCTGGAATCAGCTCAGAAGAAATCCGAAGATCAATCAGGAAACATGCAGCAAGTGGTAGACAAAAGCATAAAAAAATTACGGAATAGTTTAAGTGAAGTTCGGTATTCTATCTATGCTTTAAAGCCATATCCTACCCAAAGGCTAGGACTAAAACAAGCAATTGCTAATAAAATTGAATCTATAAAAAAAGAATATGATCTGGCCATTACTTATCATGAAAGAGGCCGTTCTCGTACACTCAGTTTTTCAAAAGAACGAGTTATTTTTGATACTTTACAGGAATGCTTGCAGAACATTGTAAAACATGCAAAAGCGGACAAGGTTGACATTCTCCTAAGCTATCAACGTGAACATACACTTTTAAAGGTGAAGGACAACGGGGTTGGCTTTTCCCTTTTTGAAGCCATGATTAAATCGAAACATGAGCCTCATTATGGCATTTTGTATATAAATGAACAAGCTGAACAGCTGGGAGCTACCCTTCAGATTGATAGTTCAGTAGGAAAAGGTACAGAAATTACATTGTCAATTCCAGATTCAGAAATAGGGGATGAGTATCATGATTCAAATATTACTAGTGGATGATCATGCTGTCTTGCGTGATGGACTTCGGAGCATATTGGATCTCGAATCCGATATCCGAGTCGTAGGAGAAGCCGTTTCCGGGGAGGAGGTATTGAAGAAAGTAGAGGAGTATAGACCTGATTTTATATTGATGGACATCAATCTCCCTGGAAAAAATGGCATTGAGGTCACGTCCCTCGTGAAAAGTCAGTATCCGAATTGCCGCGTTCTTATATTAACGATGTTTGAACATGATGAATACTTAATGGAAGCACTTCGGGCGGGTGCAGATGGCTATTTATTGAAGGATTCGTCATCTGAACAAGTGGTAGAAGCTATTCGAAAGGTATCACAAGGGGATTCGGTTATTCATCCTCGCATGACCCAAAAGTTGATAACGTATCATCAAAAAAATTCAGAACGTAACGAAAATGTGCTATCAGACCGTGAAAAAGAAGTACTGTTTGAATTGGTCAAAGGTCTTAGCAATAAAGAAATTGCTGAAGTCCTATTTATCAGTGACAAGACAGTTAAAATTCACATCAATAAGATTTTCAAAAAGCTGAATGTGAAAAGCCGTACACAAGCAGTCATTTATGCCGTTCAAAATCAACTTGTTCCTTTTTCTTAAAGAACTATCCTGCGCCTAGACAAGGTGTGGATAGTTCTTTTGTTTTATGTTGGAATAGACCCAAAAGCTGTAGCAATTATACCTTTTGGTTAATTTTCAGAAAAGTGAAAAAGTGAAATAATAAAGATAGATTTGAAGTTTACTAGTTTCATCTATTTATTATTTTATTAGGAAAAGGAGATAGGTTCATGAAAAAAAGAAAAATGAAGGCATGGAAAGTCATGACCACAGCAGCGATGACTTCCTTATTATTTTCATCACTTACAGTTTCTGCAGAAGGTGATGTTACGCAAGCTAAGTCGCAAATGGTTGAAGAAATTGAGGAACAAGGAGGAAATTTATTTTTTGATAAGGATAAGATCGAAACAGGTCAAGAAGATTCACTATATAAAGACGTTAAAAAAGAAGGTTTGGCTACAGCATATAAACCGAATGAAACTGTTCGCTTAATCGTAGAAGTTGAACAACCAACTGAAATTGAGCAAACAGCCAAAAGCAAAAAAGCTTTATATAAACAAAAACAAGATAAAGTAATCGAACAAATCTCAAAAGAAAAAAATTCTAAATCAAATGCTCCTATTAAAGTGAAGCATCGTTTTTTCGAAGGCTTTAACGGATTCAGTGTAGAAACAGAGTTTCAAAATATAAAAGATATCCAGTCTATTCCAGGGGTTACGAATGTCCATATTGCTAGAATTTTTCAGGAAAGTATGGCAGCAAGTAAAGAATTAGTACAAGCTCAAAAAGTATGGGAACAATATGGTTATAAAGGTGAAGGATTAGTAGTAGCGGTCGTAGATTCCGGGATTGATTATACGCACAAAGATATGAAACTATCTGACACAGCCAAAGCGAAAGAAAAATGGACTCAAGATAAAATTAATCAAAAATTTGCTGAGACAGACGTAAACGAAATTTGGTATTCCGAAAAAGTTCCAACAGGATATGATTGGGCAGACAATGATACCAATGTCATTCCGGGAACAAAAGGCAGTCCGCATGGTACACACGTGGCCGGTACAATTGGAGCAAATGGCGACGAAACGAAGGGTGCTGTCGCTGGAGTTGCACCAGGTGTTCAACTATTAGCTGAGAAGGTATTTTCTGATAATGGCGGTGGAGCCTATGAGGATGATATTATCGCAGGAATTGAGCATGCAGTCACAATGAGTGCAGATGTAATCAACATGAGTTTAGGTGTTGATGCAGGCTATGTAGATGAAGATTTTGATCCGATCCAAAAATCAATCCGAGTTGCGACAGAACAAGGCACCCTTGTTGTAGTGGCAGCCGGTAATACAGCCTATAGTACAAAGAATAATATTATTCTCTCTTCATTAAGACCCTATGCAGAAAATCCAGATATTGGAACAGTTGGTGCGCCAGGTGTAAGTCCATATGCATTATCGGTTGCTTCCTATGAAAATACTAAACTCCATGTAAATGCATTAGCAGATCCAAGTGGTTTTTCGGTGCCGTTCAAAGATCAAACGCAATTTCCAACATCGTATAATTTTAAAGTCTCTAAGGTTCTTTCACCAGATGTACCTTATGATTTGGTATATGTTGGGGAAGGAAAGAGTGCATCAGATTATCCTAAAGGCAAAACTGACTACATTGCAGTAGTTAAACTATTAAATGTATATAGTACTGTTTCATCCATTCAGTGGGAAGCTAAGAGAGCGGGAGCAAAAGCGATTATTATGATACCACCTACTGCTTTGCCAGATTATTCTACTCTACCATTATCGCCAACTGCAGCACCAACGGCGTCAACAAGTAAAGCTGTAGGTGAAGTATTACTGAGTAAAATGAATAGTCTGCCAAGTGGTCAATATTTAAGCATGAAATTTGCAGGCGATACTTGGGTAGAGAATCCAGCGAAAGACACGATGTCCTCTTTTTCATCCTTTGGATCTCCAAGTACATTAGATTTTAAACCAGAGATTTCTGCTCCTGGTGGAAATATTTACTCAACTATACCAGGAAATGATTATGAAGTGATGAGCGGTACATCGATGGCAACTCCTCATGTTGCAGGCGGCTCAGCATTGTTATTGCAGGCCCTTTATCAAAAAGGATTAACCCAGTCAGAAGATACAGTTTTAAAAGCAAAACTTGCTTTAATGAATACAGCTAATATTGCCAAGGATCCAAGGACAAATGGAGTAGTTCCATATTCACCACGTGTACAAGGGTCTGGGATAATGAAAATTCAAAATGCCATTAATACACCGGTCATTGTGACAAGTAGAAACACGCCTTTAGAACAAGCAGGAGCGGTTGCATTAAAGGAAATCGGTCAAAATACAAGCTTTAAATTAAACATGGAAGCATTCGACACTCCTAAGGGTAAAAATAGTGATAATATTGAATACAATGTTTATGTAGATCTATTGAAAGATAAGACTGAAATGAAGGAATTCGATTTAGATAGTGATGGGCAATTGGATTCAAAAGAGTATTTAACATTAACTAGTGAACGTGTTAATGGTGCGACTGTCACTGTAAATGATCATACAGTAACAGATAAAACAGGAGCATTAATAAAAATCAAACCAGGACAAACAAAAATGCTTACTGTTAATGTGACGTTACCAGATTCCTTAAAGAAAAATAGTTTTGTAGAAGGATTTGTTCGTCTAGTTCCAGTAGCCAAGGACCAAGATAAAGCAGTGCCTTTAACTGTCCCTTATATGGGCTTCTATGGAGAATGGGATGAACCAGTAAATATCGATGCACCTGCATGGGAGAAAGATGCATTTGTGGGATATACGGCACTTTGGGATGAAAGTGCAGAAAGATATCCATTAGGATATAACCCGTATTCTGATACATTCTCTCTTAACCATATTGCCTTCTCACCAAACTATATTAATGATGGAATCTTTCCGTCATTCCAAGCATTACGTAATTTAGAAAAAGTTGAAATGTATGTTGAAGATCAATCTGGAAATCTCATAAAAAAATTAGGTGATTTTAGTGAATACACTGGAACACCATGGAAATTCAGAAAAAATATTATGTCATACGGGGATATAATGTATGGCGGATATAAATGGGATATGAAGGACACTTCCGGTCAATTTGTACCAGACGGTATATACCAATATGTTATCAAATCAACATTAGAATATGAAAACGCAAAACCACAGATTGTTAAAATGCCAATGACGGTAGATTCCATCGCTCCGACCGTTTCAAATATTCAAGTAACACCAAAGAACGGAAAATATGAAGTTTCCTTTGATGCGCAAGATAATGCCACTGACTTTAATTCGGCACTTCTTTGGGTTAATGGGAATTTTTATTCACCAGCAGTTGGAGTAAAATCTATACTCTCAAATACAGAACCACAAAGTATTATTATTCTTGCCATTGATTATGCAGGAAATCAATCCTACAAAGTTTGGGGAGATCCGAGCTATATTAAACATACTATGGCCGTTCAAACGATCAATATAACTCCGACTGCAGATATTAACAAAAGCAAACCTGCAAAAATTAATGCCTGGGCTTTTGCCAGAGTAGACTGGACGATTAATGTTAAAGATGCAAGTGGAAAGATAGTCGATTCGTTTAAAGTAGAAAATGAACATTCACTGAAAACACAATGGGTACCTAATACGGACCTTCAAAATGGAACGTATTCTATATCAGTTGATGTCGTGACAAAAGACGGTTTTAAAGTAACAACAACGCCTAAACAAGTAACGGTCCTCCAACAATAAACCGATTGCGACCCAAGTGAGAATGATTCACTTGGGGTTTTTCATGCCCGATGCATGGTGCCATTTTTATACGCAAAAGATGAATGATTAAATAAAAAGTCGTGGAGTAGTGCTTTTGTTTTATACTGGTATAGAACCAATAACAGCAACATTTACATCCTATGTTTAATTTTCAGAAAAGTGGAAATATGGGATGATAAAAGACAGAATCGAGTTAACTAGTTTCATGGATTCTTCTTTAAAAGACTTGGTTGTAAAAAATATAAGTTAAGAGAGAAAAAAACAATTACAWAAGGACAAGGGGATGCGGTATGAAGAGGGAAAAAATCAGTAAGATTCTTACAGGAACGCTAGCTGTTGGCATGTTATTATCTCAAGGTGCTCCATATAACGTATTGGCGAAAAGCCCGTTTGAGCTGAAATCGGTTGATCATGCGGAAGAAATTCTAAAGAACCTGACTACGGAACAAAGAAAGGCATTAGAGCAATTAGAAACAAATACAACCTTTACCATTTCACCGGATATTGATGCAAATAGTCCGGAATTAGTCAAAGTCATCGTCGAATTTGAACAGGCGCCGGCGAAAATTGAAGTGATGAAACAAGCRGCGAAAGGAAAAAAACTATCTTCTTCTKCTGCAAAYGAAAAAGTGGAACAATCTCACAAAACTTTTAAAGAGCATGTGCAATCATTAAAAGTGCAAAAGAACTCAACCGCATACAAAGCGGAAGACGTAACCATTACAAGAGAATATAAAAAGGCCATCAACGGTGTAGCGATGACGTTGCCTGGTACAGCTGTACAAGATTTGCTGCAATCCGGCGTAGTTAAACATGTCTTTAAAGATTACGATGTAAAAGTGAATCCACAGGCAGATACGCAAGTAGCCATTGAACCAAAAATGGCAGATAGTATTCCGCAAATTGGTGTGGACAAGCTGCATGCTGAGAATATTAAGGGTAAAGGCATTAAAGTCGGTGTAATTGATACAGGAATTGACTACAATCACCCAGACTTAAAAGATGTGTTTAAAGGTGGATATGATTTCGTAGATAATGATGCAGATCCGATGGAAACGACCTATAAGGATTGGGAAAATGCTGGCAAGCCAGTAGAACCTGGTTATGTGTATTACACGAATCATGGAACGCATGTTGCAGGGACGATTGCAGCCCAACAGAAAAATGATGTGGATTATGCTGTGAAAGGGGTAGCACCGGAAGTAGATTTATATGCTTATCGAGTATTGGGAGTTTGGGGTGGAGGATCCACGGAAGGAGTCCTTGCTGGAATCGATCAAGCGATTACAGATGGCATGGACGTCATTAACTTGTCACTTGGCGCCGCGACGAACGATCCTTTATACGCTACTTCTGTCGCRRTAAATAATGCCATGCTTTCAGGTGTGGTGAC
>NZ_JBFUKT010000049.1:0-20270 GCF_056400705.1 Paenisporosarcina sp. P5_A11 | reverse complement strand
CACCTGATCTTAGAAGAACTAAAACCATTATCCATGACTTTAAAGTTGAATGATCGAGATAGAGAGTATTTATTTGAAGTAGGATTTAGCGGGGTCTATAATATTTCAAATATTGCAGCAGCTATTGCGACTGTGCACCAAATGGATATACCGATGTCCTCAATTACACCACTCCTCCCACGCCTAACTTTACCTGCAGGTAGATTCCAGTACATTATTAAAGAGCCTTTCCAAGTGGTCATTGATTATGCTCATACCCCTGAAGCTTTGAAACACGTTCTATCTTCAGCTGCACAAATAACGGCAGGAAATTTACTTGTAATATTTGGTTGTGGTGGGGATCGTGATCAATCTAAGCGAAGTGAAATGGGAGATATCGCTGCTGTATACGCAAAATATTTGTGGGTTACATCGGATAATCCTCGTTCAGAAGATCCCTTGAAAATCTGTCAACAAGTCATAAAAAATTTACCTGTTTCTAACAATATTCATATCGAAATTGATCGAGCGTCCGCTATAGAACAAGCGCTTCGCAGTTTAAAACCTGGCGATTTATTATGTATTGCTGGAAAAGGACATGAGTCTACGCAGCACATCGGTAACCAAGTGTTGCCATTTTCAGACGAGCAAACCGTTAGAAAAATTTTTTCGTCATTATCTACTTCGCTGAATAACGAAAAATGAACCTGTACCAATGGCTAATAGTTTCCCTTGATCATCTGTAACTTCCCCAGTAGCTACAATGGTTTGGCGACCTTTGTGAGAAATGGTAGCATGAGCATGTAAATGCCCTTCAGTAGCAGTTGCTAAATAAGTGACAGATAAGTTCGTAGTTACAGCAGCACGATCTTCAGGTAGTGAATTATTTGCTAAGACACCCATAGCGGTATCTAATAAAACCCCTATAATGCCTCCATGTGGGATACTAAGATTGTTATGAATAAGAGGTGTGATTGGAATAGAAACCTTGCAGAAATCGTCTGTTAAGCTTCTTTCCATATGAAGTCCAGCACTTAAATAAGTGGACTTTTCTCCTCTTTGTTTCTTCTCGAAGCCATCCATCCAATTCGATAAAATAGATAAATCTTCCTCTGTGGAATTGCTGATAATCTGTTGAAACTGCGTAACTAATAATTCTTTCATAATTTTCTCCTAACTTTTAGCAAATGCATGTCTTTTAATTTCAGTAGTCAATCTGTTATGATAAATACAGATTGGGGGAATGGCCGATGATGATGATGACATCAGAATGGGCATCCATTATGGATGAAGGAGATAGTTTGACACAAATGATCTTATCCTCCGAGCTAGCTGAACAATTCAAAGAAGCTTATTTTGCCGTTTACACAGACGATTTGTTAAAGAGACAAATTGCTTCGTTTACACAGCTTAAAGAACACTATGAAGATGTTCAACGCTTTGGAAAATATCATCCAGACTATCAGCACGTGATGAAGTCAATTCGTGTACAAAAACGCGCACTTGATATGAACGAACGTGTCGCAACGTTAAAACTAGCTGAAAACGAATTGCAAGATTTGTTAGATCAAGTCAGCTTAATTATAGGTAAAACCGTATCTGATTCAGTCAAGGTACCTGTTAGCAATCCATTCTTCGCTGCTGCATCAGATTCTTCATGTAGCACTGGAAGTTGTGGTACAGGTGGATCTTGTGGATGTTCAGCTTAAAATAAATGCATGTGCCATTTTAAGCTCGCATTGCAGATCGCTTGTAAAGCAGGTGCGAGCTAGCTTCATACAAAGTTCTTGTTATTGAAGTATGTAAGTTGCACGTTCAATATATTCTCTTCCATAGAAAAAGGATGTGCGAGTAATGTGCACATCCTTTTTCTTATGCGTGTTTTTCAGCCAATAAAGTAACCGCTAAATCAGGTCGGTCAGTTATGATGCCTTTTGCACCTGCAAGAAATAGTCGTTCCATTGTGTGTGAATCATTTATTGTCCAGTAGTGAACGGGTACATTTAAGTTACTTAAGAATTTAATGAAACCTTCACCATCAAGTGGGAAAACACCCGATTTTACAGGAATTTGAATCACGTCCGCACGAGGGTGATACAAATGACCAAACTGGCTAGTATAAGCAGTGTATGCTTTACGAACTTCGTTTTCACCGGCCCCTAAAGCCACCGTGTTTTGTGCATATAAGTTAAAGCGATCGATTTGTTCGTCATAGAAACTTGTAACAACCACCAGGTTTTGCGCATTCAATTCTTCAATTAATCGCCACAATTTTGAAGGGATTAAACTACCTTCATACGTGTCAGGAGAATCCTTCATATCAATATTAATCAACATTTGTGGGAACTCTTCAAATAACTCACGGAGCGTAATAAAGGTTTCTCCTTTACCACGATACTCATATTCTTGTTGAGTATTAATAAATTGATAGCCTAAGTCGTAAGTCTTTAGTTCCGAGAGTGTCATATCAGATACACGTCCAGAACCATTAGTCGTACGGTCAATAAACTCATCATGGAATACAATAATCTCTTCATCTTTAGTTAAACGAATATCAATTTCAAATCCGTGAACACCCAGTTCAGCGGCTTTTTTAAATGCAATCATAGAGTTTTCAGGAGCAATTTGAGAACCACCGCGATGAGCTAATATTATCGGTTGTCCATATTGAAGAGCTTCCTTATCTAGTCGTTTTTGAGGTTTTGAGATGGCTTTTGAGCCTGCCCAGGCGGCAGCACCAGCTGCTGCAATTGCAAATGCTACTTTCGTTTTCTTTCCCATGCCTAATTCCTCCTCAAGCAAACTTGCTTTTATCATTATAAAGGATATTGTACCAAACTGACAGCTTCAAGCGGTTGCGAACGTTTTCTTTCGTATGGTATTCTTTTAAGTAAGAAAAGAGGGAACTCGCATGAATGACCGACAAGGGCTAATTGTATATGTACATCATTTAAAACAAGCGAAATCGCTGAGAAAATATGGCCATGTTCAATATATTTCTCGAAAACTTAAGTATGTCGTTATGTATTGCGACCTCGATCAAATTGAAGCGATTTCAACAAAGTTACAAAAGCTTCCTTTTGTTAAAGAAGTCAGTCCATCTTACCGTCCTTTTGTTAAAACTGAATATGAAAATTCTAAACCAGATAAAGCGAAAGAATACGACTATAAAACTGGCTTATAAGTTACCTTAGAGGCGGCAATATATGATGCAATCTGAGTAAACCAGTTAGGTATTGATGATACAAAGCTGGTTCTGCAAAATAAGATGAATGCTTAACTTCAAGACGGTGTGGGGAGTAATTTCTTTCCTGCAACGTCTTTTCAATTAATAGGATTCGCTTACTTGTTTTTTCATCAGAGTACTCAATGCCTTCTCGACAATAATAGATGGGCATAAAATTCCCTTCACTTGCTGGTTTTAATACTAAAGCGACACTCAATTTTTTGACGTCCTTCAATACAGATGTGAAAATACATACATGGTGAAAACGATCTTCGTTAGTTTTCAGCAATTCCAACCATTCATAAATATCGCTATAACCTTCTCCGAGTTCAATAAAACGTTGAATCATACGAGAATGACACATCCTTTCTATTGCATCTTATCATGGCTGTTGCCATGAAGCATACGCAAAAGTAAGACATGACTATATAAATAACTGATGAAATAGTCAAGGAGGAACTTCATGAGAGTAATATCTGGAACACACAAAGGACTTCCATTGAAAGCGGTGCCAGGCTCAGGCACGAGACCAACAACCGATAAAGTGAAAGAATCGATTTTCAATATGATTGGTCCTTATTTTGAAGGTGGACTAGCCGTGGACTTGTTTGCAGGAAGCGGTGGACTTGGCATCGAAGCCCTCAGTAGAGGAATTGACACATGTATTTTTATTGAAAAAGATCCACGAGCAGTTCCAACTATTTATGAAAATTTAAAGAAATGCAAACTAGAAGATCAAGCGGAAGTATATAAAGCTGATGCTACTAGAGCTATAAAAGCACTCGAAAAGAGGCAAGCTAAGGTAGATTTATTATTCCTCGACCCACCTTATGAAAAAGTCGGCTATTATGAATTGATTAATCAATTCGTCGAGAAAAATTTGCTAACGGACCATGCCATCATTTTATGTGAACACGAAAAAGGAGTAGACCTTCAAGACGAGTATGGAGCGTTTACACTGTCTAGAAAAGAACTTTATGGTAGTACAATCATTTCGATTTATCGACAGGAAGAAGGACAAAGTCATGACTAAGATTGCAGTAGTGCCAGGGAGTTTTGATCCCGTTACATTTGGTCACCTAGATATCATTAAACGTGGTGCATCTGTATTTGATGAAATCCATGTAGTCGTGTTAAATAATTCGTCAAAAAAACCTTTATTTACGGTGGAAGAACGTATGGCTTTAATTAGCGAAGTAACGTCAACGTTACCGAATGTTCATGTTGACTCTTTTTCTGGTTTGCTTGTCGACTATGCTAATAAAGTGAATGCTCACGCAATCGTTCGTGGATTAAGGGCCGTGTCAGATTTTGAATATGAAATGCAAATCACTTCGATGAACAGAGTACTTGATGAAAAAATCGAAACATTCTTTATCATGACGAATAATCAATATTCTTTTCTTAGTTCGAGCATCGTAAAAGAAGTGGCCAAATATGGTGGGAATATTTCCGAACTTGTGCCTAAACAAGTGGAAGCAGCCTTAAAAATGAAATTTGGTTTCGAATAAATTTTACGACGTTACCTTATGTAGGAAAAAGATGGCGATGTGACAAAGTCACACCGCCATCTTTTTTCATGTAATCTACCGATGTTCCGCAGGATGTAGCCACACTCTTTATTGTCGCAACTATCCAATGCCCTCCTAATTCACAAAAGGAAATACCTGATTCGCTTTTTCACGAGTCAGGTATCTGTTGAAAACCAACTATTCTTTGTTCTATGGCTCAGCATAGGACCGAAAGGTGACTTGAAACTTTTGTCGTTCGTGTACGTCTAAAACTATGGCAAAAGAATATAAGATAGACTCATAGAAAAGTATGGGCACTTTCTTATAGAAAAAGATAACAACTGACTACAAATAAAAGAAAATGAATAGAACGATAAAAAATATAGGGTCTTAACGAAAGTTTGGCTGATTTCGCCAACACCATGATTTGCATATGTATACTCAAGCCATTGAAGGAGAGAATGCTCACAACTAAAAGAGGAAAGAACGTTTCCATCTTAAACAATTGATGAGCTATTTCTAAACCAGCAGTCATTTCAAAAAACGAATAGATAAAGACAGATACTTGATGAGGAACTCCATCAAAAATCACCTTAATAATTTGCCTAATGACCGTACTTATAGTCGTGAAGAAAACAACTGTAGTTGCGACCAATAGTAGAATAGAGGCTGTTTGATTAATGCCTTCGCTTAATGGTGATGTGACGGGTTTGACAATGTGATCATTTTTAACAATTTTTGGCATGGGCACGAATACATGTAGAAACACTAGAAACACGAGATTGATACTATGTAGAATAAGCAAAAGAATAATACCTGAATTGACAGATGAAAGAAACTGGCTACCAACAACTCCTACAACAAACATGGGGCTAGGAGCATGACAGATACCTAGTAAGTGGCTCGCATGTTTTTTACTGATCATACTTGATTGTGAAAGTGTTGATATTGTGGCAGCACCAGTTGGGAACCCCCCAAATGCACCAATTGCATAGATTTTAATACTATTGCTGACATGGGACTGCCATTTGTTTTTCTTGTACAGTTCATACAAGAGCCATTGAGAGACGACTAGATAAGGCAATAAATAAGGTAACAATCGCTTTAAAAAGACTTCAAGTCCTAACTGTGCTCCTTGATGGGCAATACCCGGCATAAAAATAAACAATGTCATGAGAAACCAGCAAATGAATAAAATAGTCTTGTGTAGCATGCGGAATTTCCTCGTTTCAACCGTTTTGTCAGAAGTAAAGTGAAAGTGCTACACTATATATATGCAGAAAGAACGCTTGTCATCATGGAGGTGGATAAACATGTTTAAGAAAAGTACAATTGGCTTTCTCTTAGTCTGTATTTTATTGATTAGCGCAAGTTTTTATCCGGTCGATGCCTACATCACAAAACCTGGTGGGGCTTATCCACTAGAACCACTCGTAAGTGTCCAAGGTGGAGACGAAGATGATAAGGGAGCAATGAGTTTAATGACTATCGCATTATCAAAAGCGACGCCATTAACTTATGCATGGGCTAAAGTTTCGGATTATCAAAAAATACTGGAAACTAATCAGGTGAGAAATCCTGATGAAGATGATAAAGAATATAATATTCGCCAACTACATCTCATGTCACAGTCACAGTTCAATGCTATACAAGTAGCATTTGAAAAAGCAGGGAAGCCTTATGAAATTACAACAAAAGGCGTGTTTATTTTAAATGTATTACCTGGTGGAGCAGCTGACGGATTGCTTGAAGCTGGAGATCGAATTATTAAGATAGATGAAGTGGCAAGTGATAATCAACAAAGTTTGGTTGACTATTTGGGAGAAAAAGCTATAGGTGATGTCATTACCTTACAAGTAGAGCGTGAAGGCAAAATCGAGTCAATTGAAGTGGAATTAAAACCGATTCCAAGTGAAACCAGTCGTGCTGGTTTAGGTATTTCGTTTGCTGAAGATAAAGAAATTACCACGACACCAGAAGTAAACATTAARGCGGATGATATCGGGGGGCCTTCAGCAGGGTTGATGTTTACTTTAGAAATTCTGAATCAGCTAATGGATGAAGATTTAACAAAAGGTTATAATGTGGCAGGAACAGGTACGATGCAAGAAACCGGAGAAGTTGGACGGATTGGCGGAATTGATTTAAAAGTGATTGCTGCAAATGAAGCGGATATCGAGATTTTCTTTGCACCTGATGACGAGTTACCAGAGGAAGTTTTGAAAAATAATCCTTCCTTACGCTCAAATTATTTAGAAGCAAAAGAAGTGGCTGAAAAAATTGGCACGAAAATGAAAATCGTGCCAGTTAAAACAGTTGATGATGCATTAGCGTATTTAGAAGAAATGGAAGCGAAAAAGAATTAAATGATAATCGGTGTTTTGCGATAATCTAAACCAATGGGACGTTCTATTTTAGACGATTGAAGTCCTAATTGATATAAATCTGTTGCCTGAATATCTAAATCTAATAAAGAGTCTTTTGTTGCTGCAGCTCGACTTACGAGGGGCAACGAAAGGCTTTTTTTCTTTTGATTTAAATATTTTTGACCTTCGTGTGTCATGCCAAGTACACGTAAATAGGTCGGATTTGGATGTGATTTTAATGCATCCCAAGTAAAACCTGTATAAATATGTGTGAGCATGCGTTGAATGCGTGTCCAAGTGTATCGTTTAGATTTAACATGTGTCATGAATTCTTCAAATGTTTCGCTTTTAATGGCAGCTTCATAAATTAAATTCTCAATGCCTTCTGTCACTTCGGCATAAGAAGCGAGTTCTTTTAAAGAAGAACGAAGAATGGTAAATCGAAGGAGCGGCCAAAACTGTGGCCAGCTGCCAAACACACCGACCGACTCTTTCCATTTCAATAAAAGGTCAAGTGAAGTTTGTGGCATGAAATTTGCCAGTGCATCAATGGATCCTTCTTCGAAAATAGCTTTACGAATGCCAGTTGCGCTTGCTATTGATTGGCTTTCGTCAACCTCATCATGGTAATTAGCTATTATTCGTTGGATAGTAAAAGGCTTCATGCGTGCGTTTATTTGATTTGCTGCTTCTACATAATGATAACCAAGAATATTGTTTGGTTTTGATAAATCCACTAATTGTAAGTTGTTGTCTTTAGTAATCTCAGCGTAAGCTTGATTTAAAGACTTGGGATAACTAAATCCAAGTTTCATGTATTGTTTAATCAATTTTTGGTAATTCTGTTGTTGTGAAGTAATGACATCATATGTGTTAGTAAAGGGTTCAATTGTACCTTCTTCACTACCAAAACAAAAAGCATCACAACCAAGGGCTTCTAATAATGCAATAGACCCACGTGCAAAGTCGCTCGCTTGTGCTGTGGCAAATACATAAGGAAGTTCAATAACAAGGTCTACGCCAGCTTTTAAGGCCATTTCAGACCGTGTCCATTTATCTACAAGTGAAGGTTCACCACGTTGCAAAAAATTTCCGCTCATTACAGCGATAATAATATCTGCGGCTGTTTTATTACGGGATTCTTTGATATGATAGAAGTGTCCGTTATGAAACGGATTATGTTCGACGACTATACCAGTTGCTTTCAAGATTGTGACCCCCTTTCATATTATTTGATTATACTGGTCAAAATATGGAGTGACAAGAAATTATCTTGACATCTAAATTCCTGCATTATATAATCAACTTTGTTGTCTTGAGGTGATAAACGAATGAAATGGGCAATTCATCAACTATCTAAATATCGCCATGACGGGATGCCAATTGACGAAATGGTACAATTGGATGAAGTTATGACACGTAACCCGGACATCCGGAAAATCTCACCCGTTCATGTAAAAGGGCACTGCACATTTGGTGCAGCGCAAATGACTTGTCATTTTCAACTTACAGGCACCCTTACTTTACCATGTGCTCGCACGTGGGAAGATGTTGAGTATCCGTTTGATATTCAAACAGTTGAACATTTTAGTTGGTCAGAAGCACATAAGGAAGACGATGGTGATATTCATTTTGTAGAAGGCGATGTTATAAATGTCGACCCTGTACTCGAAGAATTAATTATTGTTGAAATCCCTATACAAGTGTTTAAGGAAGGTGCAGAGCATCAACCGATACCTGGCGGCAAAAATTGGTCGTACTTAACAGATGAGGAATTGGCTGCAAAAGAAGAAAATGAACCTAAAAAATCGGATCCTAGACTTGCTGATTTAGCAAAGTATTTTGATCAAACAGACGAATAACGATCTGTAAGGAGGTGCCACCAATGGCTGTACCGTTTAGAAAGACTTCTAAAACAGTAAAAAGAAAACGTCGTACGCATTTCAAATTATCTCTACCTGGAATGGTAGCTTGCCCAAACTGTGGTGAATCGAAATTGGCTCACCATGTTTGTAAATCATGCGGACATTACAAAGGGAAAGAAGTTGTAGCGAGCAAATAATTCAGTATTTGTTCATATTAAAGGCTATCAGAGAGACCATGGCTCTCTGATGGTCTTTTTCTCTATTTACTAGGAGGACAAAACATATGCCATTTACTATTAATCTTGAAGATCAAATAATAAGATTTACCATTAATCGACCACAAGTACGTAATGCAATTAATTTCGACATCATTGTGGGTTTCGAGAAACTAGTTTCAGCTGTACATAATGATTCAACCATAAAGTTTGTCGTCATCACGGGTGAAGGAGACGATGCGTTTTGTTCCGGAGGAGATTTATCTATATTCCACGGACTACATACGGCAAAAGATGCGTTCCCTATGCTTAACCGAATGGCGACAGTCTTATATAACATTGCAACGCTTCCTGTGCCTGTAATTGCGCTTGTAAATGGTCACGCAGTCGGTGGTGGCTGTGAAATCGCCACTGCTTGTGATTATCGTTTAGTGTCTTCCCGAGCTAAGTGCGGCTTTATACAAGGTTCTCTCGCCATCACAAGCGGATGGGGTGGAGGCACTTTTCTATTTGAGAAGCTACCAAGACAAGATATAGCTATGCAAATGTTGAGCCAAGCCAAACCTTTACCTGCGTCTACCATGCTAGATAACGGGTGGGCTTCGCAAGTATACGAAGATGACAAAGAACTAGCCTTACACACTTTTCTTGCAGAGATGAAACAAGTAGAAGCTACCGTACATCGTGCCTATAAACAAATGTTAATACGTAAATGGACGGGGCAAAATCTATTAGACCAAATAAGAGAAGAAGTACAAACTTGCTCTCTCCTTTGGGAAGCGGATGAGCATCATCTGGCAGTACAAAAATTCTTAACAAAACGAAAATAACTTCTATTCTTTTTCTTCGCGCATATAGTAGAAAAAAACGCGAGGTGAAGAAGATATGACTGAAGTGAAAAGAAAAGATCAATGGACTACTGAAGATGATCATAAATTAGCAACGACAGTATTGGAAATAGTGAAAAACGGAGGCACTCAAATTCATGCATTTGAAGTGGCTGCAGAAAAGCTATCCCGTACAAAACAGGCTTGCGGTTTTAGATGGAATAAAACATTGAGACATACGTATGGACAAGACTTAAATCATGCAAAACAAAAATATCAACACCCCATGCATACACATTTGAAACAAGCCATGTCTAGTTACGATGAACTGTTAGAAGCGCATAATAGACTCCAAAAAGAACATGCACAGTTGAAAACATTTGTTCAACAAATTCAGCGTGTATGCTCAGAAAGTCCATTATTGCATCAAAAAAATTAAGATAAAAATAGAGGCTGTTTCTTTCAAGATTATTTCTTAAAAGAGACGGCTTTTTTCTATGTTGTTTGTGAAGTTTGAATATTTCTTCATTCAAAGGTTGAAATCGTTTTCATTTTTCGTATAGACTATGAAGGATGGGGTTTCATGTTTAAACAACTTAGGGGGACAACATATGCGAAAAGTGTTAATTGCTAATAGGGGAGAAATTGCCCTTAGAATCATCGAAACATGTAAAAAGTTACATATTGAAACAGTGGCGATATATGCCGAAGCGGATGCTGAATTACCTTATGTAAAAAAAGCAGACACAGCATTTTTAATTGGTCCAAGCCAAGTACAACAATCTTACTTAAAAGCGGATGATATATTAGCTTTAGCGATGCGTGAAGGGGTTGACGCAATTCATCCGGGCTATGGTTTGTTGTCAGAAAATGCAGGTTTTGCAAGGAAGATTGAAGAGGCAGGAATGATCTTTATTGGTCCTCATCCAGAAACTATTGATAAAATGGGCGACAAGATTGGTTCTCGTCAGACGATGCAAGCGGCAGGCGTGCCAGTAGTGCCTGGAACAGATGAAGGTGTACATACAATTGAGGATGCTTTTCAAGAAGCACGGCGAATTGGATATCCAGTTATGCTCAAAGCCAGTAGTGGCGGGGGCGGCATCGGTATGATTCGTTGTGAGGATGAGCAAGCGCTCAGTCAGAACTTTGTTTCTGTAAAATCGCGTGCGAAAGCTTATTTCGGAGACGATGTCGTCTTTTTAGAGAAATACATTTCTGGTGGTCGTCATATCGAAGTTCAAATCTTCGGTGATACACATGGTAATATCGTACATCTGTATGAACGCAATTGTTCTGTTCAACGCAGAAACCAAAAGGTCATCGAAGAGTCACCTTCACCGAATTTCCCACAAGAGGCTCGAGAGCGTTTGTTAAAAGCAGCAGTAGATGCTGCTAAAGCAGTAAATTATCGCAATGCGGGTACAGTAGAATTTATTGTAGACGAAGATAATCAATTCTATTTCCTGGAAATGAATACAAGACTTCAAGTCGAGCATCCAGTGACAGAGGCAGTTACAGGATTTGATTTAGTAGAATGGCAACTACAGGTGGCTAAGGGTGAACCACTTCCAGTAATTAATCAATCGGATATTCACTCAACCGGTCACGCACTAGAGTTCCGAATTTATGCTGAAGATCCTAAAACGTTCTTCCCTTCACCTGGGAATATCAAAACGCTGCAATGGGGATTAACTGAAGGTATCCGAATCGATGCAGGTTACGAAGAAGGAAATAGCGTTACCCCTTTCTATGATCCAATGATTGCAAAAGTAATTGTTCAAGCGGACTCTCGACAAGAAGCAATTAACAAAGCACAAAAATTCTTTTCATCTGTTAGGATTGAAGGAGTTAAAACAAATGTAGCATTGTTCCAAGAATTTTTAGATGCAAAAGCATTCCAAGATGGCAGGTACACGACCGCGGTATTACCGCAATGGCTTGAACAACAAAAGGAGGAAATAAAATGAAACAAATTCAATCGACAATGGCAGGGACAGTATTTAATATCGTAGTACAAGTAGGTGAAGAAATCACAGCTGGGCAAACGGTTATGGTTTTGGAATCAATGAAAATGGAAATTCCAGTTGAAGCTGAAACTGCAGGTAAAGTTGCGAAAATTGAAGCTCAAATTGGTGATTTTGTAAATGAAGGCGATGTATTAGTAACATTTGAATAAAATCACTTGGGGTAAGTGAGATGAATCAAAGGGGGCAACTTAGATGACGGAGAAAACAACATATAACGAACGTTTAGAAGAAAAGCTAACAACTATTTTCGCTGGTGGTCATTCGAAATATCACGAAAAAATGAAAGAACAAAATAAATTATTTGTTCGAGATCGTTTATCCTTACTTTTTGATAATGGCGAGTATTTAGAAGATGGCCGATTTGCAAACTGTGAAGCAGGTGATCTACCAGCAGATGGTGTCGTAACAGCAACTGGAAAAGTTAATGGACAACAAGTATGTGTGATGGCAAATGATTCAACAGTAAAGGCAGGTTCATGGGGATCGCGTACTGTTGAAAAAATCATTCGCATTCAAGAGATTGCAGAGAAAAATCGAGTACCGATGCTTTATCTAGTCGATTCAGCAGGTGCACGTATTACCGATCAATTAGATATGTTCCCGAACCGACGTGGTGCAGGTAAGATATTCCACAACCAAGTGAGAATGTCTGGATTTGTTCCGCAAATCTGTTTACTATTCGGCCCATCTGCTGCTGGAGGAGCTTACATCCCTGCATTTTGTGATATCGTCATTATGGTTGAAGGAAATGCATCTATGTATTTAGGATCACCACGTATGGCTGAAAAAGTTATAGGTGAAAAAGTAACACTTGAAGAAATGGGTGGAGCTCGCATGCACTGTTCGATTAGTGGGTGTGGTGATGTATTAGTAACTACTGAACAAGAAGCAATTTCTGAAGCTCGCCGTTACTTAGCATACTTCCCAGCGAATTTCACTGAGATGCCGAAAGTGGTAGAACCGAAAGCTATTAAAGAAGGTCGTACTCTTGAAGCGATTATTCCAGAAAATCAAAATGCGCCATTTGATATGTATGAAGCAATCGATCAGTTAATTGATGAAGGTTCACTCTTTGATGTGAAGAAATTGTTTGCTCAGGAAATCATTACTTGTCTTGCACGAATTGAAGGACAAGCTGTCGGAATTATTGCGAACCAACCGAAAGTTAAAGGCGGAGTATTATTTATAGATTCTGCTGACAAAGCTACCAAATTCATTAATTTATGTGATGCTTTTGGTATTCCGTTACTATTCTTAGCTGATGTTCCTGGATTTATGATTGGAACAAAGGTCGAGCGAGCAGGAATCATTCGACATGGTGCAAAGTTAATCATGGCGATGAGTTCTGCAACTGTACCGAAAATTTCAGTCATCGTAAGAAAAGCTTATGGTGCCGGTTTATACGCAATGGCAGGTCCAGCGTTTGAGCCAGACGTTTGTATCGCATTACCAACTGCTCAAATTGCAGTAATGGGTCCAGAAGCAGCAGTAAATGCTGTGTTCTCGAACAAAATAGAAGCAATCGAAGATCCGAAAGAACGTTTGCAATTTGTTCAACAAAAACATCAAGAATACAAAGAAGAAATTGATATCTATAAATTAGCATCTGAATTGATCATTGATGAAATTGTTGCACCAAGTAATTTACGTGATGTATTRGCAATGCGTTATCGTGCTTATAGTACGAAACATATTTCACAACCACCTCGTAAACATCCAGTTTATCCAGTATAATCAATAGCAAGAGGAAGGTCTGCCGTACGTTGGTAGACCTTTTCATTTATAGGATGTTAAAAAGTTCGCTAAAAATAGCTTTGCATCTCTTCGTTGGCTTGCTTCTCCGCTCCTCACGTATTAAAAGCATACGCTCCGGTGCTCGAAGACTAAGCCGCATAAGGCCAACAGGAAGTTGGTCACTCAGGTGTTGCCGCAGGAAGTGGCGCTCTTAACCTGAGTTCCAAAAAAGGCTCTTTTTGTGCTCCTTTTTGAACTTATTTAAGATTTAAGGGAGTTGATTATGAATTGAACGTGGTCATTGTCGGTGCGGGTGCGATTGGATTGCTGATTGGCTCATTATTAAGTGAGGAAAAACATGAAATTACATACATAACACGGACGACTGAACAAGCGGAAAACCTAAGGAATCACGGAGTTACACTCGTCCATACCAATGGAGAAAAAGTTCGTTCGCATGTCTCCGCTTTTGCAGAATATAGGCAAGCCCCAACAGATGCATTGTGGATAATAGCTGTAAAGTATCATCATTTACATGACATAAAAGAAAATTTAATGTCACTACCACTGACTACGCCGATGTTATTTATTCAAAATGGAATTGCACATTTACAGTGGATTAATCAGTTGCAACATGAACAGATATATATTGCCACAATTGAGCACGGTGCAATTAAAGATAATGCGACCACCGTTATTCATAAAGGGATTGGATTAACGAAAATTGCTCCATACAAAAAAACGCCTAACACATATATGGATATGTCGATTTTTCAAACACCTAAATTTCAAATAGAAATGGTAGAAGACGCTTATGCTATCACATTGAGAAAAGCAGTATTAAACGCTTGTATAAATCCGATAACGACGATTCTACTTATTGAGAATGGGAAACTGATTTCAAATAAACAAGCCTTTCAATTAATGCACTCATTATTTCTGGAAATGCAAACGGCCTTTCCAGAAATCTCATCTATGTTAACCTTCGAAGATATAAAGGCACTTTGCGAAAAAACATCTTCAAACAAATCTTCCATGCTTCAAGATCGATTAAATCATCGTCAAAGTGAAATCGAACCAATAGTAGGAGAATTGTTAAATTTGGCAGCAGGGAGAGAAAAACAGTTGCCCCTTTTACGAACGCTTTATCAATTAGTGTTAGCTATTGATGAAAAAGGTGAGCAACATGAGTAACTTTTTTCAATTAATTATTAGTTTTCTTTTAGTTTTTCCTATTGCCATATTTATCGTGGTATTTATTGTTTCTCGAAAACTAAATAGAAAAACGACAAAAGCCTTTGGTCATGCAGCAGATGTAACGACATTGGTACTATTTTTTGCAGTTCCGATTGCGGTTCAATCCTTATTTAAAATCGAGACTGTTGGATTCTTGGTAGGTATGGCGTTATTCTTAAGCGTCATACTGACATTTCAAGAGTGGAAGTCTCAAAATGAAATCGAGTTAATTCCACTTATTAAAAAAATATGGAGATTTTTGTTTATAGTTTTAAGCGCAACATTCTTTATTGTGTGGTGTGTAGGTTTCGTCTTTAAAGTAATAGAATTTGTAAATTAAAGTCCGATAAGTCGTTTGTTTTTCCTGTCGTGCCACCAAATGATATACTCGATTTGTATTTACACGCAAAAGGGGTTTACCATGATGAAATTTGACCAAATTGAACAACCAAATAGTAGTCCTTTCCTAGTGGATTTTCATGCTCAAAAAAAAGAACTATTAACGTATTTTCATTATTTACCGAATAAAACTTCATATGAAAATCGAGCTTTATCATTGAAGTCGCATCAAGTAAACAGAGAGCAACTAACAGCTGTCGTTCGCGAATACATGACAAAATTCCCGAAAAATGATGCAGTAGATCTACACTTAGCTGAGTTGGAAAAAGACGCTCTAGTAGTTATTGGTGGTCAGCAAGCTGGCTTACTGACAGGACCACTTTATTCCGTACATAAAGCACTATCAATTATTTTATTAGCTAAACAACAACGACAAGCATTAGGAATTCCGGTCGTTCCAGTATTTTGGATTGCTGGAGAAGACCACGACTTAGATGAAATCAATTCAACATTTACGCCGAATTTGGGGAGATTACAAAAACATACGTACAATGATCGTCCAAATCGTAAACAAATGGCCTCTGAAACATCAGTAGAAGCTGAAAAATTACAATCTTTCATTCGGGATGTTTTTAAGCAGTTTACTGAAACAATTTATACAAAAGAATTGCTTCAAAAATGCCTGAACATGACACTTCATGTTTCTTCATACAGTCATTTCTTTGCAGTGATGATGCATGACTTTTTCTCGAATGAAGGATTGTTATTAATAGATGCCGCCTATAAACCACTTAGAGAATATGAATCAGCTTATTTTGTGAAGATGATTGAACATTCCAAAGAGATTGCAACACTCGTGGTTGAACAAGAAAGAGATTTTCAACTAGCGGGCTACGGTCAACCAATACAAGCCTCAGAAGATAGTGCGAATTTGTTTGTTGTTGAAAATGGAGAACGCTTTTTACTGAGGTACAACAACGGAGAATTTTTTAATGAAGCTGCAGGTCTTCGATTCTCTAAGCAACAATTGCTTGATATTGCGATTAAGCAACCCGAACGGTTAAGTAATAATGTGGTTACTCGTCCTCTTATGCAAGAAATGGTATTCCCAGTCTTGGCGTTTATTGGAGGTCCTGGGGAATTAGCATATTGGGCTGCATTTAAAACAATGTTCGAACATTTTGACATGGAACTACCAGTCATGGTGCCAAGATTGTCCATAACGATGGTGGACAAAAAGTCTGATCAATATTTAAATGAATTAGATTTACAAGTCGAGAGTGTTTTCAATGGAGAGCTACAGTCACGTAAACAAGATTTCATTAACGATATTAAAGATGATGATGCTGAAGAAATGATACTTGAAATTCAACAAACGTTAATCGAACAATATCAAAAATTAGAAAATCACTTATCTAATGCTGGACCGAAATTGAACCTTGTCACGAAGAAAAATTTAGAACACCATAACAAACAGTTCATGTACTTAAGTCGAAAAATAGAAGATACCAATTTATTACGCCATGATGTGACGATTCGAAAGTATAATCATATCGAAGGCACTCTTTTTCCTGAGTACACTTTACAAGAAAGATGGTTCAGTCCTTTATTATTTTTAAATGAAGTAGGTCCAACATTAATTGACGATCTATTATCACAACCATTTGAATTTAATGGCAAACATATAATCCTTACTTTTTAATGATCAAAGCCTTCTCATTTTTTGAGACGGCTTTTTTCTATGGAGGAAAAGGGCTTCAATCTGTTTCAACAAGTACTATTATCACATTTTTTGGTATTTCGTAATTTTTTTTTATAAACTGGTGGAGGAAAGTGGGGGGATGTGGTACATTTATGAGAATAAGTGGGGTGACTAGCATGTTCATGGGAGAATATCAACATAGCGTTGATGCGAAAGGCCGTCTTATTATACCGGCAAAATTTCGCGAGCACCTGGATGAGACATTTGTGATAACACGAGGTCTTGATAACTGCTTATTCGGCTATCCTATGAATGAATGGCGAAAACTCGAAGAAAAATTAAAAGCTCTACCTGTGACAAAAAAAGATGCTCGTGCTTTCACACGATTCTTCTTTTCTGGTGCGACTGAAGTTGAAATTGACAAACAAGGCCGTATAAACATTCCTAGTACATTATTGTCCCATGCAAAAGTTGAAAAGGAATGTATTGTTCTTGGCGTATCAAACCGTATTGAAATTTGGGCAAAAGATTCTTGGACATCTTATTTTGAAGAATCAGAGGACTCATTTAACGACTTGGCAGAAAATATGATCGGCTTTGATATATAAACGTTCGAAGGCTAACATCGCGACGTCCTACTCCTGCGGTTACTCGTCGCAAAATGCAGTACGAAGAAATTTTATCGCGACGCCTTCATGACCCACATCTTGTTGGGCTGAGCGCAAAAGCGCCACTATAGCTCGACGCAGGTGCTGGAATAGAAAAACATTATTGAATTTAAAAAGGAGGACGATTCAGTGTTCAACCATACAACAGTATTACTTCACGAAACAGTTGACGGATTGAACATTCGTCCAGATGGTATATATGTAGACTGTACCTTAGGTGGCGCAGGACATAGTGAGTATTTAGTTCAACAATTAAATGATCAGGGTAAGTTAATATGTTTTGACCAAGATACTACTGCTATTGAAAATGCGAAAATAAGGTTAGCAGACCATCTTCATAAAGTGACGTTTGTACATGCAAATTTCCGTGACATAAAAGCGAATTTACAAGAATTGGGAATAGATAGAGTTGATGGCATTCTTTACGATTTAGGAGTATCTTCCCCACAACTAGATACACCTGAACGAGGTTTTAGTTACAATCACGATGCACCATTAGATATGAGAATGGATATGACAGCCTCCTTATCAGCTTACGATGTTGTAAACGACTGGGAATTTAATGATTTAGTTCGAATTTTCTATCGTTATGGCGAAGAAAAGTTTTCTAAACAAATCGCACGCAAAATTGAAGAAGCTCGAAAAATTGCGCCCATAGAAACTACAGGGCAACTGGTTGAACTGATTAAAGAGGGAATTCCAGCACCTGCTAGAAGAAAAGGTGGTCATCCTGCAAAACGAGTATTCCAAGCAATACGAATTGCTGTAAATGATGAACTGGGAGCTGCCGAAGAATCACTACAAGATGCTTTAGAGCTACTTGCTGTTAATGGGCGTATTAGTGTTATTACATTCCATTCTTTAGAAGACCGAATAACCAAAACAATCTTTAAAGAAGCAGCATCATATCCAGAATTACCACCAAATTTACCTGTTATCCCAGAGGGCATGGAGCCACATTTCAAATTAGTTACACGCAAGCCAATTTTACCAAGTGAAGAAGAATTACTGCATAATAATCGCTCCAGATCAGCCAAACTTAGAATTGCCGAAAAAATAAAAGATGAGGGAAGTGTTTAAATGGCTATGCACGCTAGAACACAAACAAATTACATTAAGCAGCCTGTCGTTAATCCACAGCCTGCAGTCAACCCAACTATTAAACCAAATCGTAAAATTATTACAAAAGGTGAAAAGGTATTAATTGCTCTCTTCGTATCTGTCGTAGCATTGTTTAGCGTGATGATTCTACAAACACAAGCTAGTATTTATGCTGCAAACCAAGACATTCGATCAATTGAACAACAAATTGATGAAACCAAAAAACAAAATACGGATTTGTCCATTCAAGTAAGCGAACTCTCAAAGTATGAACGTGTTTGGGAAAAAGCAAAAGCATTAGGCTTGAAGCTGAACGAGCAAAATGTGAAGGTAGTACAGGGACAATGAAAAAGAAATTTCGATTTCAATGGGGAGCCTTTCTGATGTTTTTGTTATACGGAGGGCTCTTTTTTCTATTGTTGTCACGGATGATTTTTATCCAAGTCACGGGAGAAGCAGATGGGCAGGCACTTGCTGCAAAAGCTGCWGCTAAGTACGAAAGAGAACAAATTATAAATGCTAGTCGTGGAAAAATTTTAGACAAAAATGGGGAAGTCATCGCAGAAGATACATTAAGTTATCGTTTAGTTGCGGTGCTAAGTCCCGAAGCCACAGACAATGCAAAAAACCCGAAACATGTAAATGATGTAGAAAAAACTGCGACTGTTCTTGCACAATATATCCCATTATCTAAAGAGAAGTTAGTGGAACGCTTGTCAAAAGAAGGCGTTTATCAAGTAGAGTTTGGATCAGCAGGTCGCGACATTAGTCATGAAGTTATGACGAAAATAAAAAAACAAAAATTACCGGGTCTTGTTTTTGTACGAGATTGGAAACGTTTTTATCCAAATGGAACGTTTTCTTCGCACCTAATTGGATTTGCTGTAAAAGAAGAACAACCAGATGGAACGTTTCAAACTATAGGCAAAATGGGCCTTGAATCGATTTATAATAAACAATTAACAGGGAAAAACGGGAAAGTTCAATACGATGGTGATTTGTGGGGTTACTTGTTACCAAATTCTAAAGAAATGGTGACACCTGCTCAAGATGGATATCAAATTCACTTGACACTCGATAAAACGGTTCAAAACTTTCTTGAGGATGCCATGACTAGAGTAGAGAAAGAATACTCACCCACAAGTATGGTGGCAATGGTAGCCGATCCGAAAACAGGGGAAATTTTAGCTATGAGCCAACGTCCATCATTCGATCCAGAGACGCGAGAAGGACTTACGTCAAATTGGTTGAATGAAACGATTGAAAATACGATAGAGCCAGGTTCCACTATGAAAACATTTACAGTGGCAGCCGCAATGGAAGAAAAAAAATGGAACCCGAACGATTGGTACCAATCAGGTAAATATACCTTACTCGACACTACTATCCGAGATCATAACTTAAAAGGGTGGGGGAATATTACGTTTTTAGAAGGTTTCCAGAGATCTTCTAACGTGGCAATGGCTTATTT
>NZ_JBFUKT010000048.1:0-21443 GCF_056400705.1 Paenisporosarcina sp. P5_A11 | reverse complement strand
ACCTTGATTCCATCCACAGAGGATGACAGGTTTCCAGTTCGCTTCTGACGCTTTACCTGCTGCACAATAATCTAGAGAACAAAGAGGAGGGGCTTGTGACTGCGTCACTCGCCCACCTCTCTTTTTTTAGATCATCTTGCTGCGTATGTGCATCCTTCGCTCCCTTACAACCTGGACATTAATAGTTAGGAGCGTTTGGTTTACTACAGAATAGAAGGTTTCTTTAAGTAGATGTTCTGCCGAAGATGCTATTTCGGCCTCTTCCTGCTTTTTTCATTTTGGGTAAGTTTAAGAATGCTGTTTATATTAAGAACAAACGAAAGAGGACATTTGCGCCTAGCATGCCGCAAGAGCGTGAAGGATGAGACCCACAAGTATGTGGTTTTCGTACTTGTTGGCTCATGTGGAACGTGCGGCTAGCGCAAATGTACGATAGACGACAACATAATTTAACAGAGCCAATAAAAAAGATTATTAATAATGCTGTTGATATTTTATAAAAAAAAAGAGCACATTTGCGGCAAGCGCAAATGTGCAGTAAAAAAAAATTTAGTTTTACAGAGCCTTATATTAAAACATTTGATAGCCATTTTTACGCAACATTTTAATAACTATCCCCGCAATGATTGCACCAACTAAACCACTTGATAATACTAAAATATCTGCAAAATGAAGTGCCATTAATTTTGCTCCAAGTGACTGAAATGCCATCACTGGCGATGTGAAATAATCAAAGAAATCTACTTCGTCAATAATTAAAATTACCACTATAGGATAGACAATAGCCATTAACCAAGTCATGCGAAGTAGCATGTTCAGCAAAAAGCCGATCCCAAAAAACATTACTAAAAATATTAATACTGATAACATCACTGTTACAAGTGTAAAATTCCCGTCCATTGAATTCTTCCCTCCATGCTTCCTTTCAACAGTTTACATGATTGGTAACTTCCTTTCAATGTAGATGTGCGTTGTTCAATTATATGTAACAATTACGAATTGATTAAACCATTCTCTAGCTAAACTATATTCAGGGACTTTCATTTTTCTATCTCAACCTATATGGTTCATTCATCAATCATAATACTTAAAAAAAAAGCCTCCTCGGCTACTTACCCGAAGAGAAGATTTCTCATACTACACTTTTCTTTCTTCCTGAACCTGAACAACAAGTGCATGTTTCTGATCCACCTAGACGCAATTGGAAATATCCATTTCCTTTACAATATGGACATTCATTCGTTTTTACATCTTTATTATTAGTTGTCATGTGATCGCTCCTTTTTATTCTTAATATTCAGATAATATAACATAYGCAAAATTTTCTGTAAACTAATAAAAACCTTAATGTAAACGAATACATTAGGCTTTTACTCGAATTATCTTGATCTTTCTCTTGAATTCGCTATCTTTCAGAAAAACAATTTAAAGCTTGTATAGCCAAAGATATCCCCTGGATTGATACCTTCAATTACTTGGAGACCTGAGCCTAATGTTTTTTGGGCCATTTCAAGAATCATGACAGAAATGTTCGGATCTTGACTTAAAGCGACAGGATCCATCCAACATACTTCATATACTTCTTTTAATTGTGGGACAAGCAATTGCTCCTGATGAGTCATGCGACAAATAAAAATCACCATATTGTCACTAACCTCAGCCTTTATCACACCTGTTCGAAAACCAATTAGACCTTGAACGAGTGTTTCGATTCCTGTTTCTTCCTGTACTTCACGGACGACTGCTTGATCTACCGTTTCTCCTGGCTCAACAAAACCAGCTGGAAATGACCATTTCCCATCAAGTCCCCCATAGCGTTTTTTTACGACTAGCCACTCACCAAGATGATTAATTACTAGACCAGCTACGCCTAACCACACGTTACTTCTCTTTTCTTTTGCCATTTAGCTTATCATCCTTTTTTCCTAAAGCACTATTTAACTTAAGATTAAGTATGGTCAATTAATATAGGTTTTCATAGTAGAACCAAAAAACTCCCATCTGAAGAATCCAGATGGGAGAATAAAATTTTCTATTAAAGAACGTTGAATTTACCTTTTTTCACAACTAGTGAAGGACCGCCAATCATGAAAAGAGAACGGTTATCAATTACTTTTTTCATAAATGATGCTTTTGATCCTGTAATTTTTTTACCGAAAACTACACCGATTGCATCATGTTCACCGAGTGAACAAACACTACCTTTTAAATCAGGTACGAATTCTTCAGTTTCTTCACCTTTGATTAAAGAAATTAAGTTTTTCGCTACTGTTACACCTTGTTGCATAGCAATTTGTGCAGTTGGTGGGTAAGGACGATTTACTTCTTCATTAATCATCAATGCACAGTCACCAACGATAAATACATCATTGTGACCTGGAGCACGCATATCTTTTTCAACTTTAACACGAGCACGCATGTTTTCAATGCCTGTTTGTTCGATTAAACGGTTTCCGCGAACGCCTGCAGCCCAAACGACTGTACCAGCTTTCACAAATTCAAACTCGTCTTCACCTTTTTTAATTTTCACGCCTTCAGGAGTTGCTTCAACAACTGGTGTTCCAATTGAGAATTCAATTCCTTTTGCTTGTAGATGACCCACTGCGTACTCAACCAATTCTGGATCGAATCCTGGCAATACCATTGGAGCAGCTTCAACACATAGTACACGTACTTTTTCTTGAGGTACATCAAATTCTTTGCAAAGTTCAGGAACTCGGTTACCTAATTCACCTAAGAATTCAATACCTGTGAAACCAGCACCACCAACAACGATTGTTAAACGGCTATCGTCTTTCACTTCTTCCAGTGACCATGTAGCGAATTGATATTCGATATGTTCACGGATTTGACGAGCTGCTTTCACATTTGCAATTGATAAAGCGTATTTGTCTAGACCAGGAATACCAAAAGTTTCGCCTTCGAATCCAAGACCGATAACTAAGTAATCATAAGAAAATACACCGTTATTAGTTGTAACTTGTTTACCAGCGATGTCGATGCCTTCAACAGATGCTTTCACAAATTTTACTTTATCAGCTTTAATTACATCTGCGATATCATAGCGTACTTGATCTGGACGTAGTGTACCCGCTGAAGCTTCATGTAACCAAGTTGATTCATAGTGATAATCATTTTGGTTAATTAAAGTAATGTCTGCAACGTCTATTCCGATGTTTTTTTGTAAATTGACTACTGTTGCTAAACCGCCATATCCGGCGCCTAATACTAATATTGTCGGTCTTTTCACGAAGATCGAAACCACCTTTGTTTGATTTATATGCTTTTCTTTAGTCAAAGAAAAAAGAAGTATCTCTACTTCACAAAAACTAAAGCGAATTTGTCTATATTTCGACAAACGTACTATACTCTATAATAGACCTTTTAATTGTTGATTTCAATACATACTTGTCAAGTGCAAAAGGTTTGAATTTACAGAAAAAAAGACCGAATATGAATCGGCCTTAACAATTTTCTGGAGTACCTTTTTTGGTTGCCGTTGTAAATGAAGATCCACAGCCACAAGATGCTATAGCATTGGGGTTCTCAATTGTAAAACCGCCACCCATCAAGGATTGTTTATAGTCGATAACAGTACCGTTGATAATAGCTTTATCTTCATTTGAAACTAGAATTGTTAATCCATGTTGTTCTAAAATTGTATCGGACTCATTTTTCTCACGTTCAAATCCCATACCATACGATAAACCACTACATCCTCCACCGTGAACAGCTACTCTTAAAAATGCACCTTGTTCATCGTTATGGATCATCATTTCTTTTACTTGGTAAGCTGCAGCTTCTGATAATTCGACAATTTGCGTCATCCGTTACACCTTCCTTCTTTCTTCTATGATAACAATTAAAAGATGTTACATACAAGAACAACACCTTTAAATCGTCATTCTTTTCTATATTTTATTCGTTATAATTAAAAGTAATACATCTAAAAGAAAAGGAGCCCTATATAGGCTCCGTTTTCAAAAATTAGAAATAACAACTCCAGCTACGCTAAAGTTTTCAAATTAAAATACTTGTTCTACTTCTACGACACCAGGGACTTCTTCCAAGAGTGCACGTTCAATACCTGCTTTTAGTGTAATAGTAGAACTTGGGCAACTTCCGCATGCGCCAAGAAGACGAAGTTTGACGATTCCATCTTCAATATCAACAAGCTCACAGTCTCCACCGTCTCTTAGTAAGAATGGGCGTAATTTATCTAGTACTTCTTGTACTTGCTCGTTCATTGTATCAGTCATTTGTTTCGACTCCTTTCCTTATAATTATTATAATGTGAAGAGAGAAAAAAATCCATCAGTTAATACTAAAGGAGAAAAATAACCATGGAAAAAAAGACACTTTCAATTGAAATTTTCGGGGCTGAAATTGCGTGCGCTAGTTGTGTTAATGCACCTACCTCTAAGGATACCTATGAATGGTTGCAAGCAGCTATTGATCGCAAATACCCAAATCAATTGTATAAAATAACTTATATTGATATTCAGAAGCCAATTGATAATGAACGCCAACAAGACATTGCCAATCGAGTATTAGATGACGAATTCTTTTATCCACTCGTCCTAATCGAAGGAGAAGTGGTTGGAGAAGGAAACATTCAACTTAACCCAGTTTTTGCAGAACTTGAGAAAAATGGTTTTACGAGTAGCCCTTCATAAGAAAAGCGAAGCTCGACTTTAGAAATGAGCTACAAGCCACCTAAAACAGAGACTGGTTTTTCACAGGAGGAATGATGTCTTTGTCCAAGCGAGTGGTCGGAAACCCAGGTTGAATGATCGAAAACCCCAAGTGAATGGTCGGATATCCTAAATCTCCAACTTCGAAGGTGTCGCTCGAAAAACTTTTACATGCAGAAAAAGAAGACCTAGAAGTTATGGTTCGCTTCTAGGTCTTCTTCTATTCATCAACCGTTATGCCACTTGTACATCCACAATACACCAGACTTCATTAACCTAGCGATACGACCTGTAACTGTGCGGTCTGCTAAGTATGCAAATCCTTGCTTTTTCCCTAAAGAACCTAAGAATCCTTTTAGCTTGATTTCCGGCATTTGTTCAGGAAGTTCTTTGCCTCTCCAACGTGCTTGTAGCACTTGAACAATTTGTTCTGCTTGTTCTTCAGCTACTTGTGCACTTGGTGAATAAGGTAATGCTGCACAATCACCCACAACATAGACATGTTCATCTTCGGGTAAGTTATGGTATTGAGATAATACGACACGACCTATTGAATCTGTCTCAGAACCAATATTTCGAACAGGTGCGACTGGTTGAATGCCAGCTGTCCATACTACTGCATCTACAGCAATTGTCTCTTCATGGTTGTGTAATATTTTCGGTTCTACTTTTGTAATATTTGAATTGCTTACAACTTCTACGTTGTGTTTATCAAACCACTTCTTCACGAAATTACTTAAGCGTTCAGGAAAATCACGTAATATACGAGGACTGCGGTCAAACAATTTGATACCTAAATCAGGACGTGATTCGCGTAATTCACTCGCAAGTTCAATTCCACTTAACCCCGCTCCAACTATTCCTACAACTGAACCTGATGGCAATCCACACAATTTATTAAAGGTTTCACGAGAACGCCCAATTGTCTGTATGCTATACGTGAATTCAGAGGCACCGGGAACATCGTGGTACTTATCTTCACAACCTAATCCGATTACAACATCATCATAGGGGATTGTAGTTTCATCGGAAAGCACTACCACTTTCTCTTCGCGGTTAATTTCAATAACTTCTCCAAAAACCATTTTTAATTGTTCATGTTCTGGATACGAAACACGAACTTCTTGATCAGGCACCGTACCGGCTGCTAATGCATAAAACTCTGTTTTCAAACTATGAAATGGTGTGCGATCGACTAAAGTAATTTGTATATCTTCTGGTAAATTATTTGGCAATAAACGAAGCAACACTCGCATGTTACCGTATCCGCCACCTAGCAATACTAAATTTTTCATAAAAATCTCCCTTGAGCATTTTATATACAGTCTTTCTCTACGTAGTTAGTATAAATCATTGTGAGATGTTTCACAATAAGTCACACGCATTGACGAATATTAAAAAAAAGAGTAGCATATCGATGTAGCGAGGTGAAGAACGTGAATCCTATGGTAGAATTTTGTGTCAGTAATTTGGCAAATGGATCACAAAAAACATTTGAAGTACTAGAACGCGATCCTAACTTAGACGTTCTGGAGTATGGTTGTTTGAGTTATTGTACCAAATGTGCAGAATCTTTTTTTGCAGTTGTAAATGGTGATGTTGTACAAGCAGATTCTCCAGACGAACTGACGAAGAAGATTTATGAGTATATAGATGAAAATCCACTTTTTTAAAAGTAAGGAGTTGCTTTCGTGCAACTCCTTTTTTATATACATTCGAGTAAATTCTCAAGTGTCATAGTGGGTAGAGATGATTTTGTTAAGACTTCTTCTGTCGATGTTACGCCTGTGTTTACATGAATGGTATCAATTCCAAAACCAATCCCCGCTAAAATATCGGTATCGTAATTGTCCCCAATCATCACCATGTCTTCTTTTGCAAACTGATGTTCATGTTGAATAATCTCAAACATCAATCCTTGTGGTTTTCCAATAAATATAGGATCAACGCCAGTAGAGGTTTGTACTAAAGCTGTGAATGCTCCATTGCCAGGCATGAATCCTCTTTCATTTGGAAATGCTCTATCACTATTCGTCGAAATAAAAACTGCGCCTTTCCGAATATCCAAACACGCTTGTGCAAGTTTTTCGAAGTTAATATTTCGATCAATCCCCATTACAAATACATCTTGTGAAGATTCAACAATTTTTACACCGTTTTCTTGAAGAGCTTCACGAAGTCCCYTTTCCCCTATCATTGAAACTGAAACATTTGGATAATTCATTCCAATGTATTTAGCAGCTGCCATCGCTGATGTCATGATGTGACTTCGCTTTGCATTTATTCCTAAAGCGTTTAGTTTTGACTGCACTTGATCAGGAGTCTGAGAAGCATTGTTCGTCACAAAAAAGGGCTCAATACCCTGTTGTTGCAAATGGTGCACAAATTGAACAGTTTCTAAGATAGGTTCTTTTCCCCGATATACTGTGCCATCTAAATCTATACAATACGCTTTGTATGTTTTCATCTTTGCTCCAAAGGTGAAAATGCGGATACTGGTCCTAGTTCATGTGTTAAGTAGATTTCAATATGTCCAGGGAATATTTTTAATACCTCTAAATGCTTTTGTAGAACAGATGCGATTTGTTGATGATCTACACTCAGGAAATCTCTAACAAGCATTTTTCGTAGAGCGATTACCTCTTTTAATGGTGCATCCATGTCAGCAGTTATAACTTTTTCATCAGTTAAAATATCAATAATATCATCATAGCTACCTGGATCGCGCATAATAAAGCCATCTATCATTGAATTTCCAACATCAATGATGGATTCAATAATATTTTGTGCTATGCGTTCAAGTGCAAGTTTGTCTAGTTCACTTGAAGTTAAATTTGGTGATTTTTCAATTAATAGCACAATGGATTTCATATAAGTTAATGCTAAACTTATTTTGTTACGATCTACAAAATACATACGTATCCCTCGCTTTATGGGTTTTATATTACTTTTCATTATTCTTCTATACTAACATAATTGATTGAAATTGAATGATTTCTGAACAAAGCAAAAACCTCGATTAAGATGATTGAACATCTAAATCGAGGTTGTCTTGTTCTTGAATTTCTACAGTTTCAATCGGTATTTCAACAGGTTTTGCTGGACCAATTTTTTTAAGAATAAAATAGGCACAACCAAAATTACAGTATTCATATAGATAATCTTGTAATGTACTTACCTTTGTATCGTATGTTGCTTTTTGATTTTTATCATCAAAAAAACCTTTTAAACGAAGTTGTCCATAACCCCAGTCACCTAGAATATAATCGTACTTATTCAAGATTTCACTATAACGTTCTTGAACCACTTCTTCTTGTAACGCTTCCCGGTGATCAGTAAGTATCTCATAATCCCAGCGATCGATTGTAATCATTAATTATTCACTCTCCATCAACTTGTTGTAAGAGCTAATTGCTCGTCCCCAAGGCGCTGTTTTTCTTTTGCAGCAGCATTTACTTGCTCGTCCGCATGGTAACTACTACGTACTAATGGACCTGCTTCACAATGGTTAAATCCTTTTGACATGGCAATTTTACGCAGTTCCCCAAACTCGAGTGGCGAATAATACTTTTGGACCGTTATATGCTTTTTCGAAGGTTGCAAGTATTGACCAATTGTCATTATATCCACATTGTTTGCACGTAAATCATCCATAACTTCTATAATTTCTTCTTTTGTTTCACCGAGTCCGACCATTAAGGAAGATTTTGTAGGAATGTCAGGTTGCATTTCTTTAGAACGACGTAAAAGTTCAAGAGACCGATCGTACTTGGCACGTGCTCGTACTCTTGGTGTTAAACGACGAACGGTTTCAATATTGTGATTTAAAATGTCTGGTTTTGCATCCATTAACATTTGAATATTTTCTTCGATTCCACCCATATCAGAAGGAAGCACTTCGATGGTTGTGAAGGGGTTTTTACGACGAATTGCACGAACAGTTTCAGCAAATACTGCTGCACCACCATCTTTTAAATCGTCACGTGCAACAGCTGTTACTACAACGTGTTTTAGATTCATTAATACGACAGAGTCAGCAACTCGTTCAGGTTCTCCTAAATCAAGTTCATTCGGTAATCCTGTTTTAACTGCACAAAAACGACATGCTCTAGTACAAATTGCACCAAGAATCATAAATGTTGCTGTACGTCGAGTTCCCCAACATTCATGAATATTTGGGCATTTTGCTTCTTCACAAACCGTATTCAGATTATTTTCACGCATTATTTTTTTTAGACCTTTGTAATTGTCGTTCGTATTTAACTTAATCTTTAACCAAGCAGGCTTGCGAATATGTGTTTGTTTCGTTGTCATGTACGTCCACCTCATCCTTTTCAGACTATGTATGGTATCTACTCACTGTTGACAATGTACCATATTCGACCACGTCTCACAACCTCCTCAGACATGATAAACAAAGAAAMGCGCCTCTACGAAGAGACGCTTTTTATCTGATTTCAGTTTTAGCTTTGCTCTACAGTTTTGATAATCGCACATATAATACTGCCTACTAAACGTCCAAAATTATAACAATACCAAAATCACCTTTCTGCAAGAGCTTATTCAGGTGGAGTTTGAGGTTGAAGCGGAACTTCTATTGAAGGTTGAGCTCCACCTCCACCTTTTGTATAAATTTGAGGTACTGGACCAGAGATTACACCTAAAGCGACAGGAATTTTCTGTTCAATTGTCGTAATTTTTGTAGCGAGTGGTACGATTACTTGTACATTAACTTTTAACACAATACTAACTTCTACCATTGCGTTATTAATGCCAAATTCACGGAAGTCATATATTATGTCCGACTTTACATTTCCAATAACATGGAAGCGAATTGGAATCTTTGGACCTAAATTTCCAAGAAGCGGGATATTCGTTGCTTGACCAAGAGGTACAAAAAATACTATACCTCCGTTATCTTCCATAGCAGTTGGATCATATTCGATATCATCTAAGTAAGGTAAATTGTCTAGATTACCTTCTTCGGCTTGCTCCAAATGTGTTTGCACTAGCGTTACCGTTTCAGATTGAACTCGGGTAATAATTTCGGTATTAAACTTGGTCGTCACCCTATTATCTTGTTCAGTTGGTATTTCCTCAATGATATCATTTACGTCCATGACATCTGCCGTCCGAGAGTTAATGGCTTTACTAACTACGAGCGAGGCTATTTTATTTGACTGAACCTCTGCGTATTGTAAATAAATTGGAGTTAAACGGACATTTACGAGATAAAACATTAAGCCAACTGAAATAACAACAACAACAAATAAAAGGGGTATGATGTTTTTGCCTTTCCAATAAATGGTCTTTTTATTTACTTTACGTAGTCGCACAAAAATCCTCCTATGTCATATTACGACAAGGAGGATTCATTTATGACTAATACAATTGGTGTTTTTGACCATATTCGATGAGAACATTTCGAACGAATTCCGACATATAATAAGTTTTTCGTAAGTCTTTAAATGTTGGATAAAAATAACCAAAAGTGAACATATCAAGTGTCGCTAATCGAACTGTTTGTTTCGGATCTATAATCTTATTCTGAATAAATAATGACTGATCTACAACTGTAAATTGATGGGTAATCATTTTTCCCATCACAGCACCTCGAAAGCCTAATCCTTTTAGCTCTAAATTTGGCCAACTTTCATTTAAAGACAATAAATAAATATCTGTTAACTCTTGTCCAGTTAGTTCAATTACACACGGATTAATTGGGTGCGGCAGCATTTTGTGAACATCAAAATGAGTAACGGACCCTGCAGGTAAATCTGATAAAAACAATCCAGCATTAAATAACGCACAATCAGCTTGGCAAAAGGTTGTTAAAGCTTCCCCAAAAAATGTTGATAAAGCAGATTCATTAAACCACTCTTTTGGAAGTAGCTGGGGTTGGTGAAAAGCAGTTTTCTTTAATTGATCAGTACCTATTGTAACTAGTCCATTCAAAAATTCTTCTTCCTGAGGACCTTTTTTTAATTCATTCGTATCATAAAGGAGTGCCTGTTTCTTCACAATCTTTTTATCATGTAAATCGAATTCAATGGTCACATGTCCAACATAATAGCCATATTTACCTGCAGCTGCTAAAAGAGAATTATTGACCTCTTTTCCTTCATGTAAAATATGATGTGTATGTGCCCCAAAGATGATATCAATATCCGGAAATTGCTCTGCCATATCCTCGTCTAGATGAATTCCTAAATGAGACATACATATGATTATATCTGTCTGCTTTTTTAAATCCACAATCTGTTTTTCTAAAGCTTTGAATGCTGGTGTCACTTGCCATCCCAATTGTTTATAAAACAATGTGAATTCAGCAGTAAGAGCTGTTACACCTATTCTTGTACCATGAATCGTTGTCAAAATAGTAGTCGGCAATAACCAACTAGGAATGTCCTCATTCGGCTCAATTAGATTCCCCACGACCACTTCAAATTGTGCTTGAAGGTAAAGTTCTGCCAGCTCTTTATGTGAAAGAGTGATTCCTTCGTTATTTCCAATCGTAACAACATCATACTTAGCTTTATTTAACAAGTCGATATTCCCTTTACCTAAAGTTCCTTCAGTGAAGATATGCGAACGATCTATATGGTCGCCAATATCTAAAGTGAAACTAGACTCGCCTTCTTCAACATGCCATTTTTTACGTGTTGTCACGAGTTCATGAATTCGTGGCCAATGCTGAAAATGGCTATGTAAATCATTGGTATGATAAAAATGAATTGTTTCAATCATTTGGCCAACTCCTTAACCCATCAGTCCCGCTAAAATCGAACGAACACCGAGTAATAGTAAGATTATACGCAAAGCAAATACTAATGTTTCCGATTTTATTCGTTGATTAATGGTTGCCCCAATTTTCGCTCCGATAAAAGCAGCAGGAATGACTGGAATTGTATACATCCAAGGAACATTTCCTAAAGTTATATGGCTAGCTGAATTGACTAATGCTGATAAAAACACCATAAACATTGATGTACCCACGGCGACGTGTGGTGGGAATAAGAACAATAAAATCATTGCTGGGACAATAATGGACCCTCCGCCAATTCCAAACAATCCAGATGCAAATCCAACACCAAATGTTAAGAATAATGCAAACCATACGGGAAAACCATAAACATAGTGTTGCCCTTGTGCATCTGTGAATGTTTTTTTTGTTCCATTTTTCACAAACCATTCAACTGGCTTTAAATAATTTCGAACCAATAATAGTGTTGATATGATAATTAATAAAATACCAAAATAAAGATTAAATGATGGCAAATCTAATCCTTTATTCACCCATGCTCCCAGAATAGTACCTGGTATGCTCCCTACAAAGAAAATGAGACCACTACGATAATCAATCGTTTTTGCTTTCATGTACGTTAAAGTCGATGCTAAGCCTGTAAAAATCATCATGATGACTGAGAGACCTACCACATTTTGTGGAGTGATTCCTGGAATTAACCCCATTGATCCTCCTAAAAAAAGAGTTGCTGGCACTAAAATAATGCCACCTCCGAGGCCAACTAATGCACCAACTATGCCAGAAAGCAGCCCAACAAGTGCCAATAATAAATATTCCATTACCATTCTCCTTCAAACATATCTAATTGCTTCGGTGCAAGCCCTTCATATTGTATAGAAAATAACCGCATAAATTGTTTGGCGTTATTCGCTGCATGTCCTCCAGAGTTGTTGTTAAATAACACGGTAACTTGTTTTGATTGTTTTTCTAAAGATTTTACAATGTCCGCAATTTGTCTTAACTCCTTCATATTGTAATCATATAAATAACGAACTTCTCGCCATTTTTGATCATTCCCCGGATTTCGCCACCCATGAACATTACGCCCATGAAGTCTTAGTAAAACATGGTCTTTATTAGTTGAAATAGCCACGAGCGGTATGCTACCTTCTCCAGATTGCGGTTCATCGCATACAGAATGAATCCACTGATTGTTTGTTAAATAGTCAAGTGTTTTTTGTTTAAACTCTGGATAGTACCAAGATTGATGGCGGAACTCGATAGCAAGTGGTAAGTCTTGCAGCTGTTCACGTACTTCATTTATGTAATCAACATGTTTTTTTTGACAATCAAACCACGGAGGAAATTGAACGAGCACCATGCTTAACTTATTTGCTTCGACTAGAGGTGCTAGTGACTCTTTATATAATGTAAACATTTCTTCAGTTGATTTAAAAGGGGATTCACCACGGAGATGTCCAGTTATTCCTTGATACGCTTTCACGACAAAGCGGAAAGTGTCTGGTGTTTCTCTAATCCACTTAAGCATATTTCGTTCTGGCTGTATTGCATAAAATGCTGCGTCTAGTTCAACTACTGGAAAATGCGCACTGTAATCTACTAATTTTTCGCTACTTTTCGATTCTGTGCTATAGATATCTGGATGGTCCCCCCATCCCGTAAGACCGACATGAATCATCCTTCATCCCCCTCTATTTGTTTCATTATCATACCATATTAGAAATTGGGCTTCACGCTTCGCCTTGAAGACTTGGTATGCGTCCCCTGCTCCCTTACAACCCGGATGGGAGTCATACGGCAATCACCACCTACCAAGTCTCTCGCGGTGTTCGTAAAAGGACGAGTAGTTTAAAGGTTAAGAAATACAAACTAATAATATTCACAGATACTTACAGGTTTACAGTCTGCTCCTGACGCTTTATCTGCTTCACCTTGGTCTATAGAACAAAGAGTTGGCTTGTGACTTCGTCACTTCACCAATCTCACTTTTCATAGATCATCCTGCGGCATTCTCTGATGCAGATAGGTTTCCAGGTCGCTACAGACGCTTTACCGCTGCACCATGACCTAAAGAACAAAGAGGCTGGGCTTGTGACTTCGTCACTTCGCCCAGCAATCTTTTCTCAGATCATCCTGCGGCAAATTTGCGTCCTTCGCGTCCTTGCAACCTGGACGCTCACAGTTAAGATCGTTTGGTTTACTAAACAATTGGTACTACCTTTAAGTAGATATTCGGCCGAAGATACAATTTCGGCCTCCTTCTGCTTATTTTATTTTCAAGATTAATTATTTCAAAGATGATAAATGAAACTACTTTAAAGAACTAATAAACGGTGGCAGACGTAGCCACAATTGCCCCTCAAATTGTGGCTATCATCAGCACTTTTTCCTCTAGCTGGATCGTTAATGAAAGAACTCTATAAAATAAAGAAGTGCAGTAGTAGCCGAAATAGTATCTTCGGCTACTTGGTTAGTTAAAGATAGTGACGATTGTTTAGTAAACCTGAATCAAAAAACAATTTGCATAAAGGTTGTAAGGGAGCGACGAAAGCAACTGAGCCGCAAGATTACCTGTAATAGTAAGAGGCGGATGTGACATCGTCACATCCGCCTCTTACATTATTCATTAGGTAAAGATGCAGCCTGCTGCTTTCCAAAGCTCACTGGAGACCTGAGTGATAAAGTTTTCATGGTTTCCGCTTGAGAAGCTTTAAATGCTGCACCTTGCTTAATCTTAAGAACAAAAACGTTTGTTCTTAAGATTAAGCATCGCAGCGAAGCACTTAGATAAGAGCCAATACGCTAGGCTCCATTCTCATTTCTGTGGGAATCCTTAGTAACTTAACTGTTTCAATTTTTCACTTGGGAATGAGAAGTGTTTGAACGATAAATTTTTCCCAATCGAAATTTGACACTCAATAATCGGCTCATTAACCAAGTTTACTAGACATGAATCAAGCTTGCACTAGCAATATTGAAATGATTAAAGTGAAATTATGTCATTCCTGAACAGAAACATTTGCATAAAGTCTACTAACTCGCTTTGGACACACACTTGCTGAAAAATGTTCTAGAGTAACCTCACGTTTGTGTGGTTTAACTAACTAGACTAAATTTCCGTATTGAGATATTGACAACCTTTTCTTGCAAAAAAAATAAACCTCGCCAAAGGGCGAGGTTTATTTTAGATATGAATTAACCGATTGAACCTTCCATTTCGAACTTAATCAAACGGTTCATCTCAACTGCATATTCCATTGGTAATTCTTTAGTGAATGGTTCAATGAAGCCCATGACGATCATTTCTGTTGCTTCTTGTTGTGAAATGCCTCGGCTCATTAGGTAGAACAATTGCTCTTCAGACACTTTTGAAACTTTTGCTTCATGTTCTAAAGATACATTATCATTCAAGATTTCGTTATATGGAATTGTATCTGAAGTAGATAGGTTATCCATAATCAACGTGTCACATTCGATGTTTGAACGTGCTCCTGATGCTTTAGGACCAAAACGAACAATCCCACGATACGTCACTTTCCCACCTTGCTTGGAAATTGACTTCGAAACAATAGTAGATGAAGTATTTGGTGCCAAGTGAATCATTTTCGCGCCAGCATCTTGATGCTGACCTTTACCAGCAATAGCAATTGACAATGTCATACCACGTGAACCTTCACCTTTTAAGATGACCGCTGGGTATTTCATTGTTAATTTAGAACCGATGTTACCATCAATCCATTCCATTGTCGCGTTTTCATCACATACTGCACGTTTTGTTACTAAGTTATAGACGTTGTTTGCCCAGTTCTGAATCGTTGTATAGCGGCAATATGCATCTTTTTTAATAATGATTTCAACAACTGCACTGTGAAGTGAGTTAGTTGTATAAACCGGTGCTGTACATCCTTCAACATAGTGAACACTTGCGCCTTCATCGACGATGATTAACGTACGTTCGAATTGACCCATGTTTTCAGAGTTGATACGGAAATATGCTTGCAGGGGAGTTTCTACTTTAACACCTGGTGGTACATAGATGAATGATCCGCCTGACCATACTGCTGAATTTAATGCTGAGAACTTGTTATCAGAGTTTGGAATAACTGTAGCCCAGTGTTTTTTGAAAAGTTCTTCATTTTCACGGAGAGCTGCACCAGTATCTTTGAATATTATTCCTAAGTCTGTAAGTTCTTGTTTCATGCTGTGATAAACGACTTCAGATTCATATTGAGCAGATACACCTGATAAATACTTTTGCTCTGCTTCTGGAATACCAAGTTTGTCAAACGTTCGTTTGATTTCCTCAGGTACTTCATCCCAAGATGTTTCTGTAGCTTCAGATGGTTTTACATAGTACGTAATTTCATCAAAGTTTAGGGAAGCCATGTCGCCGCCCCATTGTGGCATTGGTTTTGAGTAAAAGATCTCCAAAGATTTTAGACGGTAGTCTAACATCCATTGAGGTTCTTCTTTCATATTTGAGATGGTTTCTACGATTTCACGTGTTAATCCACGTTTTGAACGGAAAATAGATACGTCTTTATCATGGAAACCATATTTGTAATCGCCCATTTCAGGCATTTTTTTAGCCATCATCTTTCCTCCGTTCTGTTACGAATGTGATTCGTTTACTACACCTTTTTCCATGGCTTTCCAAGCTAGTGTTGCACACTTAATACGTGCAGGAAACTTAGCTACACCAGATAAAGCTTCGATATCACCAAGGTCAATAGAGTCATCATGTTCTTTTCCAAGCATCATATCTGAGAAAATCGTCGAAAGTTTCAACGCTTCATCGATTGGTTTCCCTTTAACAGCTACTGTCATCATCGATGCAGAAGCCATTGAAATAGAGCAACCATCACCATCAAATTTAGCATTTTCAACAATCCCGTCCGTAACTTGTAAAGTCAAATGAATACGATCGCCACAAGTAGGATTATTCATTTCAATTGTAACGCTATCTTCGAGCATACCCTTGTTACGAGGCTTTTTGTAATGATCCATAATCACTGTTCTATATAGTTGATCTAAATTATTAAAAGACATCGTTAAAATACTCCTTTGCTGTGCTAAGTCCTGCTACTAATCGGTCAATATCTTCTTCCGAGTTGTATAAATAGAAGCTTGCACGAGCAGTTGCTGTTACTTGCAACCATTTCATTAATGGTTGCGCACAGTGGTGTCCAGCACGAACAGCAATCCCGTTCATATCTAAGACTGTTGCAACATCGTGAGGATGTACATCATCTAGATTAAACGTAACAATTCCTGCTCTTTTACCAGGATCTTGAGGCCCGTAAATAGTTAATCCATTTATTGTAGACATACGATCCATAGCATATGCTGCGAGTTTATGTTCATGCTTCTCGATCTCATCAAGCCCAATTTCCTCTAAGAAATCGATTGCCGCAGCTAAACCGACAGCACCTGCAATAATTGGCGTTCCTCCTTCAAACTTCCAAGGGAGTTCTTTCCATGTTGATTCATACAATCCAACAAAGTCAATCATCTCACCGCCAAATTCAACAGGTTCCATTTGCTCAAGCAATTCTTTTTTACCATATAATACGCCGATTCCAGTAGGACCGCACATTTTATGTCCAGAGAAAGCGAAGAAATCACAATCTAAATCTTGTACATCTACACGTAAATGAGGGGCAGCTTGTGCACCATCTACCACCATAATGGCGCCATTTTCATGGGCAATTTGTGTGATTTCTTTTATTGGATTCATCGTTCCAAGGACGTTTGATACATACATGATCGACACGATTTTCGTTCGTTCAGTAATTGTTGCACGGACTTTTTCTATAGACAATGTTCCGTCTTCTTCTAAGTCAACGTATTTTAAGATTGCGCCTTTTTCTTTAGCCAGTTGTTGCCAAGGAATAATATTTGAATGATGTTCCATATAGGTGATGACAATTTCATCACCTTCTTGTACATTCGCAACGCCATAACTTTGTGCAACTGTATTAATAGCAGTCGTTGTTCCACGCATGAAAATTATTTCTTGCGTGGATTTAGCAGAAATAAAGTTACGTACCTTTTCACGGGCACCTTCATAACTTTCAGTCGCACGATTACCAAGTGTATGAACTCCACGATGAACGTTGGAATTATCAAACTCATAGTATTTCTTTAAAGCTTCAATGACCTGAACGGGTTTTTGAGAAGTCGCTGCACTATCAAGATAGACAAGCGGAAATCCGTTCACTTCTTGGTTTAATATAGGGAAATAGCTTCGAATGTCTTTACTGATCATTAGCGCACTTTCCTTTCAATTACCTCCGTCAGTTGCTTTTTAACGCCTTCAATTGGCAATACATTAACAACTGGCGCAAGGAAACCATGAATTACTAATCGTTCTGCATTTTGTTTAGAAATACCACGACTCATTAAATAATAAAGTTGAAGAGGATCCACGCGGCCTACTGAGGCAGCATGTCCTGCAGTTACATCATCTTCATCAATTAAAAGAATTGGGTTTGCGTCTCCACGAGCTTTTTCATTTAACATTAATACGCGTGACTCTTGCACCGCATTTGATTTTGTAGCACCATGTTCGATTTTTCCAATTCCGTTGAAAATAGAAGAGGCTTCATCTTTCATTACACCATGCTTCAAGATATGTCCTTCTGAGTGTTTACCCCAGTGGATTATTTTAGTTGTAAAGTTTTGTTTTTGTTTCCCTCGTCCTACAGTCACCATTTTAGTATCTCCATACGAGCCATCACCCACTAAGTGTGTAACGTTCTCAGAAATGGTATACCCATCATTCATTAAACCAAGAGCCCAATCAATGCGGGCGTTACGATTTACGATACCTCGTCGGTTTACGTAAGTTGTAATTCCTGATGCTAGGACATCAACAGCACCATAAGTGATGTGTGCATTGTCTTCAGCAAACACTTCAGAAATAATGTTTACAATTCCTGAACCTTCAGGAACAGTTGAAAGATAGTTTTCAACATATGTTACTGAGCTATTTGTATCTGCCACAACAATTGTATGGTTAAACAAAGAAGCTTGAGCATCGTCATGTAAGAAAACTACTTGGATAGGTTCTACTAATTCAACATTTTTAGGCACGTATACAAATACCCCACCATTTACTAAGGCCGCATGTAAACTAGCAAGTTTATGCTCGTCAGTTTTAACGCCATTCGTCATGAAATATTTTTTAACAAGCTCGCCATGTTCACGGATAGCTGTTGAAATATCTGTAAAAATAACACCTTGTGCAGTTAATTCATCTGAAACTTGTAAGTAAGCAGGTGTATTATTGCGTTGAATGTACACACTTTTTTGCTCATCAGTTACAATGGATTTCACTTCTTCCGGTAATTCAGTAAGAGAAGCAAAAGGTTTGCTTTCTACTGTATGTACTGGAAAATTAGTGAAGTTCCAATTAATAATTTTTGTTTTATCTGGCGTAGGCATTGGCAGGTGTTCTGCCGCTTGCAAGGCTTGTACACGATATTCAGCAAACCAAGAAGGTTCTTGTTTCGCAGTTGAATAGGAGCGTACATCTTGTTCGGTTAATGCCAATTTTGTTTCAACCGTCATTTGTATGTCTCCCTTCCTTACGCTTCTTGACCTACAGTCTCGTCTTCAATTCCTAATTCTTCTTTAATCCAGTCGTAACCTTCAGCTTCTAATTTATGAGCTAGTTCAGGACCGCCAGATTTTACTACGCGACCTTGCATCATCACATGGACTTTGTCAGGTGTTATATAGTTAAGTAAGCGTTGGTAATGGGTAATGATTAAGCAACCAAAACCTTCTCCACGCATTTGATTAATTCCTTTTGAAACCACTTTAAGAGCATCAATATCAAGACCTGAATCAATCTCGTCAAGAATAGCGAACTTAGGTTGAATCATCATTAATTGAAGAATTTCGTTACGTTTCTTTTCCCCGCCTGAGAATCCTTCATTTAAATAACGTTGAGCCATATCTTGGTCCATCTCAAGATATTCCATTTTCGAATCAAGCTCACGAATAAATTTCATGATTGAAATTTCATCGCCTTCTTCTCGACGAGAGTTCATTGCTGAACGTAAGAAATCAGCATTTGTAACTCCTGTAATTTCACTAGGATATTGCATAGCTAAGAAAAGACCTGCTTGTGCGCGCTCATCTACTTCCATTTCAAGTACATCTTCACCGTCTAAAGTGACAGAACCAGAAGTTACTTCATATTTCGGGTGACCCATGATAGCCGATGCTAAAGTTGATTTACCAGTACCATTTGGTCCCATTATCGCATGAATTTCGTTTGTATTAAGTGTAAGGTTTAACCCTTTAAGAATCTCCTTACCATCAATGGCAACGTGAAGATCTTGAATAACTAAAGTCGACATTTTACTACCTCCATAATGTATGAATGAATGGTAAATTCCATTCTTAATTTATTATCATTCTAATCTTATCGTAATTATCGAACCCATGCAAATCTTTTAGACGACCCTTTTAATATATTAAAATCGTTTAATACATCTGAATTCGCTATTATTAGCATGATTATGTCATAGCCTTTAACTGCTCAACTTCATTTTCAATAAAGTGTTTCTAATTGAGAATCGATTTCATCCAAATAAAAAAAAAGCCAATGAGACCTAACTCATTGACTTTACCAATATTCATTATACTTCGCGATGGGCTTGACGCTCTAATCGAGCAGCCATTTGTTGGCCAAGTTCATGATCGCGCTCACGTTCCATTTCGACTTTTAATCGAAGTTTTGAATTTTGTTGATAATCGGACAACCCAACTCCATGTGCGCCTCTAAATGCTTGGTCCATACGTTCTGTGTAGGTGAAATCTAGTGATTGGATAGTGAATCATTCCTTTCAAGTTTTCAACCCAATATTCCGAGTTGTTATCCTTCACATTTGTATATTTACCCAACTGACATAAAGTTAAACAAAAAAAATTCGTCCGATTGAACGGACGAATTTTTCTTATAGTGATACTTCGTTGAAAATGCTTGATCCTGCTAAGCCTACTTCTTCAAGTACCTTATTTAATTCAGCGTCAGCCTCTTCAAATTTTGCATTTGCCTCATCTAATACAACTTCACCTTCAGCAGCTAATGCGTCTGATTTCATTGTATAAGCTTCTTGCATTTTGTTTAATGCTGAGTCAATTGTTTCTTGATGATCTTTTAATTCAGCAGGAACTTCTAATTCTTCTACTTTAACAGCAGCATTATCTGCAGCTACTTTCGCAGCATCTTGCATCGTTTTAAGTTCAGCACCTTTAGGAAGTGCTTCTTCAGCTTTTGCAGTTTCAAAAGCGTTTAAATCTGCATCTACAGCATTAATAGATTGAGAAATTGATAAGTAAAACTTCATCATATCTCCAGCAGGATTCACTTTTTCTTCTGATGTTTTTGTTCCTTCAGTAGTTGTATCCTTCTTCTCTTCTTTGTCTCCAGAGCAAGCTGCAAGAACTAAAGAAAGTGAAGCAATAAGCAATAATAGTTTTTTCATCATTCAATCTCCTTCAATTTTGGGAATATTTACTTTGTTATATTACCATAGCGAAATTCACCTGTAAATAAATTACCAAATAGTCAGAAATGATTGAATATTAACTTTTTATTTCATTAGATTTTTTAAGATTTATCAGGTGAAAAACGGTTCACAATTAATGCTAATGCGCCATCACCTGTTACATTAGTTGCCGTGCCAAAGCTATCTTGTGATAAGTAAAGAGCAATCAATAATGCAATCATCGTTTCATTAAACCCGAGCATCGAGCTAAGTAAACCGATGGCTACCAAGCGCCGCAATTCATGATAAAGCGGGTCTATTTTTTCCGCAAAATTAAAAGACGTCGGAACCCGACGTCTTTTAATTTATATTATTTTACTGGAACGACTGAGCCGCCCCATTCTTCTAAAATGAAATCTTGAATTTCTTTAGATTTCAATACTTCTACTAAAGCTTTAATTTCTTTACTGTCTTCATTAC